>NZ_JAUBRO010000023.1:1610-113556 GCF_036701945.1 Microcoleus sp. MON1_C1
GTTGGTGTTCCCGTTGGAGTCGGAGTTGGTGTTCCCGTTTCCGTCGGAGTCGGAGTTTCCGTTGGAGTCGGAGTCGGCGTTTCCGTTGGAGTCGGAGTCGGCGTTTCCGTTGGAGTCGGAGTCGGAGTTGGTGTTCCCGTTGGAGTCGGAGTTGGTGTTCCCGTTTCCGTCGGAGTCGGAGTTTCCGTTGGAGTCGGAGTCGGGGTTCCCGTTGGAGTGGGCGTCGGAGTTTCCGTTGGAGTGGGCGTCGGGGTCGGAGTCGGAGTCGGAGTTGGCGTTGGAGTTGGCGTTGGAGTTGGAGTTTCCGTTGGAGTGGGCGTCGGAGTTGGCGTCGGAGTTGGCGCGGTAATATTAACGCTGAAAGTTCCTAAACTCGTAGCATCTACAGGATTCCCAGCAGTATCTTTAACTTGATTACCTTGCAGATTAATACTGTAAGTTGGATTATTATCTGCAATATCCCAACTTCCCCCAGGCGGAGTAAATGAATAAGTAGCTGTCCGCGCCAAGCCATTAGTATTAGTATCAACACTGACAAAGTTAACAGGAATACCACCGCCCGACCAATTGATTAAAAAGTCAGAACTGTCTAGAGTTGTAACATCGATCGCACTATTATCGTTAAAAGTAACAGTAAAAGCTTGAGTGGTTCCCCCCGCCACCGTAATATCAGCAATAGTCGTCGGATTGACAGTGGGCGCAATGCCATCAATTACTATTGCCTTATTTTGACCCAAGGAATTAGCTGCACCCGGATTCGGCAAAGTCAAGACAGCATCAGCATTAGTCAAATTCTTAATAGTACCGCCGTTGAGAGATAAGGCAGTTGTCGAGGTATAGTCTAAGTCGAGACTGCTATTGCCGGCTGTTACTGTGTAATTAAATGTCAGAGTATTGCTGCCGCTGCCGCTGGCATAATTAATGACAGTACCTGTACCGCCTGTGGCTAAGGTAAGCTGCGGCGTACCTGTAACAGTAACTGGTTGACTGAATGTGAGGGTAATGGGAATTGTTGCACCGATCGCGTAGGTTCCATCTGCCTGAGTTGATGTGATATTAGTAATAACAGGTAATGGACTAACTGTAATGCTGGCTGTTTCGCTGGCTGTACTAAAAGGACTAGAAACGCCATTAGTTTCTAAGTCCCCTGTCACATTTGCCGTGCTGCCGTTAGTGCCGGTGATTGTATCCCAAGCATTGAAAGTAATGCCGTTAGTAACTGTTCCGGTGTAGTTGCTATTGGGAACAAAACGGAGGCGAGTTGTCGCGTCTGCTGCTAACAACAGTGCAGTGGCAGCGGTAAGAACAGTAGTCATATTATTCCAAGTAGCGCCGTCTGTCGTATACTGCCAACTGCCGTTTGTAGTATCTAAATTTGTGAGGGCGATGCCTCTCGGACGCTGGGAAATGGCGTCGTTGGGGTCGGTGATGCTGCTGCCGATAATAGCAGATATTAATGTGCCGCTGTTGTTGGTTTCGTTGGCGTTAATTGCTGTTAAATTAGGCGTGCCGGAACTGTCTATAACTGGGGAATTGTTGACGAGGACGCTGACTTGTGCTGTTGAGGTACTGTAACCGTCGGTAGTTGTGTAGGAGAAGGTGTCGAGGCCGTTGAAAGTGGGGTTAGGAGTGTAGACAATGCTGCGTTTGGGGTCGATCGCGATCTCATAGAGATGAACATCCGCATTGGGGTTGAAAGTAGCGTCTGCCGTGCCGTCGCTGCTGTTCAACCGGGCAATTCTGTTGCGGGGTTGCCCGCCTATATTGCTGAAACTGCCGCCTACTACTGGGTTGTTATTAGAATCGATCTCGATCGCATAGACATAAACATCCGCATTGGGGTTAAAAGTAGGATCTGCCGTGCCGTCGCTGCTGTTCAACCGGGCAATATAGTTGCGTGGCTGCCCGCCGATAGTGCTGAATTGGCCGCCTACTACTGGGTTGTTGTTAGCATCGATCGCGATCTTCCTGACAGGATTATTCGCACTGGGGTTGAAAATAGGATCGGCCGTGCCGTTGCTGCTGTTCAACCGGGCAATATAGTTGCGTGGCTGCCCGCCAATATTGGTGAAACCGCCCGCTACTACTGGGTTGTTATTAGCATCGATCGCGATCGCCTCGACACTACTCTCCGCATTGGGGTTAAAAGTAGGATCTGCCGTGCCGTTGCTGCTGTTCAACCGAGCAATATAATTGCGCGGCTGCCCGCCGATATTGGTGAACAAGCCCCCTACTACTGGGTTGCCGTTCGCATCGATCGCGATCGCGCTGACAAAATTATTCGCATTGGGGTTAAAAGTAGGATCTGCCATACCGTCGCTGCTGTTCAACCGGGCTATTCCGTTACGGGGCTGCCCGCCGATATTGGTGAAATCACCCCCTACTACTGGGTTGCCGTTAGCATCGATCGCGATCTTCCTGACAGAATTATTCGCACTGGGGTTGAAAGTAGGATCTACGGTGCCGTTGCTGCTGTTCAACCGAGCAATATAATTGCGCGGCTGCCCACCGATATTGGTGAAATAGCCACCTACTACTGGGTTGCCATTTGCATCGATCGCGATCGCTGCGACTGTACTATTCGCATTGGGGTTAAAAGTAGGATCTGCCGTGCCGTCGCTGCCGTACAACCGGGCAATAAAATTGCGCGACTGCCCCCCGATATTGCTGAAATTTCCTCCTGCATAAATCCAGTCATCAACAGTAACAGTGCCGCCCGTTGGTTGGGTAATACTCTGTACTTTCAGTGCCTTTGTGCCACCAGTATCATTAGTCAGCACATTAATTTTTGCCTTCGTACCAACAGTCGTGATCGCACTATCGGGACTAGCAACAGGCAAATCATTAACAGCTATCCTGCCCAAACGAAATGTAGCGCTTCCCTGGTCAGTATTGTCGCCAAAAAATAGGAAACTCGGCAATCTGTAAGGATTGAAAGTTAAGGGAGGCTGGCTTTGTCCTGGGTTAAACTGGATTTGACGCAGCGGCCCTGTTAAAATGGGATCAGCGGAATAATTTGCAAAAAGTTGGTAATTAGTGCCTTGTACTTTCAGGACATAATTGTTATTGGCAGCGGTATTAAAATTAACTGTTTCCGACTCAACAAAATTTTCTGACTGACCGAATATTCTGCCATTTTTAAAACCCAATTCTAAACCGTTTAAGCCGTCGCTGCTAATAGCTGTGACGCTAAAACCCGCGCCGTTGGGGTTGCTAGTTTCTGCCGGAATTGCTGCATTAAAAGATATCGTATAACCAGCGGTGCGGTCTAATGTGGGGGCGGTGAAAGGCGGCAAGATCGCTGGAGTCTGACCCGGAAGCAGCGATGTGGGATTGTAATTGGTGTAACCCGCATAGCCAGCAGGGCTATTGGGAGTGTAGATAGTGGCAGTATTGATGCCCGTTGTGTTTGGCGTAAACGCACCCGCAGCCAGAGAAGGAACAAAAGGTGGAGTTGTCGAAGGTAAGGGTATCTGTCCGTAAGCAAGGGCGGTGCCGCTGGGCGTGCCTATGCCGCGGGGCGTTCCGGCTGGAAGGTTGGTAATCGCGTCGTAGAGGGTAATATTGGGCATGATGTATCTAAAGGTAGATGATTTTGTTAAATTTTATAATGTAAAAGCCTAGCAATTTTACTGATGAGTGTCACCGTTTTTGTACCTGCTGTCAAAAAATTTACGCAATCTTTAACTTTTGGATAATTCCTGCCCCACGAAAAAACGATCGCCCTAACTGGCATAAAGTTAGTGCGATCGCGGTACTATGAATCAGCTATTTATCTATCAGACTCGGCGCAGAATTTTTAGGCATTTCCACGGATTTTTTTACAAAACTTTACTGGGCGTTGGGTAAAAATATCCAGAAATCGCTTTTCTCTACCTGAGATCTCTTTTTTTATTGAACCGCAGAGGGCGCAGAGGGCACAGAGGAAGAGAAGAGAGTAAGAAAGGAGTTCACAAATGATGAGGGATTGCTATGCCAATGCCCAATGCCCAATGCCCAATGCCCAATGCCCAATGCCCAATGCGCCACCTATTTAGCTAACAGTTTTTGAAACACCTCATACATATCCTCAGCCAACTTTTTAGGATTCCACAAAGGTGCGAGATGTTCTGGCTGTTTAGATTTTATTAAATGCTCTTTCACCGCATTTCTGAAACCAGCATCGCCGCCAAACTTAACTCCCCACTGCGTGTATTCCTCCCAACTCCACGCTGCACCAACATCAAGATTTGCACTTTTCAGAAAAGCGTAACCCATGCGCGAAAGATATTGGTCGCCGGATCGAGTTACCACTGGCAAATTCGCCCACAAAGCCTCTAAATTGTGAGTCCCGCCGTTGTAAGGATAGGAATCTAAAAGCACGTCGGCTACATAATAAATAGCCCGGTGTTCTTCTTCACTTCTGGTTTGTCCTATAAACTTAATCCGACCAAAATCTACTCCCTGAATTTCGCATTCTTGGCGGTAAGTGCTGTGAATAACATCGGGGTCGCCTTGACCTTTGCGGATTAACACACTATCTGGTACTTCCTTAAGAATTGTAACTTGAGCTCGTACCATTTCGGGATTGGTTTTTCTCCCTGGCGCAACGCACAGATAAGTCATTTGATCCAAGCCAATTCCCAGAGCATTTCTAATCGCCTCTCGATTCACAGGAATGCTTTGCAGTGCGCCAATTGCTACGGAACAAACAGGCAATCTTACTAACTGTTCTAAGTAATTTTTTTCCACACCAGGGGGATGAGTGTGTTCGTCGCAGAGAAAGTAGTGATTATCTGAAATGTAGGGGGCGTCGAATCCCAGCCAAGACACGCAAATCCCCGCAGGATATTGATACAGCACTTCGACATTTGTTGGCACTGTCATAGAGTCTAAGTCTATCAAAACATCCAAGTTGTCTTGCGCTACTTCAGCGAAGATTTCACCGCCGTCAGCAAAGCCGTTTGGATATTTTTTAGGCCAGTAAAACTTGCCCGCCATTTCTTCAAACCGCTGCGTAACTTCATCTCGGTGGAGTTTGCCGGTGACGTAAAGGTGAACGTGGGGGGTGATGTGGCTTAATTCGCGAATTAAAGCTTCGCTGCACCAGCCTACCGAGTGGCGGCGGAAGTGTTTGGAAAGGAAGCCGATTTTTAAAGGACGCTGTTCTTTTGTTCGGTAATTGGCTAGGTTGCTTCTGTTAACTTGCTGGCGCTGCGGAACGGCTTTTTGGTAGTATTCTTTGGCAATGAGTCTGTAGAAACTGGCATTTTTTTCGCGATTGTCTCGCAGGTGAGAAACTGCAAACAAGAAGATTTCGTAGAGGAGTTTTAGTTCCATTACGCTAAAACTTTCGATCTTTTCGTAGCAGAGGTTTTCGATTTCTTCGAGTTTCTGAATTGCCTGTTTGCTGACACCTGATTGCAGGTACGAAAAGACATAGGCTGTAGCTGACATGACTAGGGCATTTTCGCCGCAGTTTTCGCAGTATTTGTCGGCTACGCTGCGGGCTCCGGCGAGGTTGGTGGAATGGCTTAGCAAGTCGCACAATTGTTGGTAGGCTTCGCTATATTTGGGGTTGCATTGAATCGCTTTTTCAAAATTGGCGATCGCCTCCAACGGCTTATCTTGTTTCTGAATGTGTCCCATGCGGCAGTAAACCTCTGCCCAATCCGGTTTTAATGCCAGGGCTTGCTGATAGCTGGCTAAAGCTTCTTCTAGCCGCCCCTGCATGGAAAAACAACTGCCGAGGTTAGCGTGAACTTCCGGCCAATCGGGCTTGATTTTCAGAGTATTTCGGTAATTAGTAATTGCTTCGTCGTACTTGTTTTGCTGTAAAAAAGAATTGGCTATATTGAAGTGCAAAACTTCTAATTGCGGCTTTAAAGCTACAGCTTTCTGATAGTAAGCGATGGCGGCGTCGAGATTGCCTTGTTGCGATCGCACGCTACCGATGTTACCGTAAGCTTCGGCCCAATCCGGTTTAATGGCGATCGCTTTTTCGTAGCATTCGATGGCTTCGTCGCGCTTTCCTTGGCTGAAAAGTCGATTACCTAAGTTAAAGTGGAAGTCTGCACCGACTAGCTGCGGGTTGAGTTCGGATGTTCTTTTAAAACAGGCGATCGCTGCTTGGATGTTGCCGTGTTTCTGATATACTTTCCCTAAATTCCAGTGAGCGCCCGCTAAATCTGGATTGAGGGCAATCGCTTGCTGGTAATGGGCGATCGCTTCTTCCAAACGCCCCATTTTGAAATACATACTGCCGATATTGGCGCGCACTTCCGCAAAGTTTGGCCGCAATTCTAGGGCTTGAGAATACGATCGAATCGCAGCTTCATTTTTGCCTTCTGCTTGCAAAGCATTGCCTAAAGTGACGTAAGCATGGATGAAATCCGGTCGAATTTTTATCGCTTGCTGACACGCTGCGATCGCGTCTTTAATTTTACCTTGAACTAAAAAGTTTTCGGCGAGTTTTTTGTAGGGTTCTACTTCTTGAAAATTGGCAACTTGTCCGCTATCTGGAACATTGAGCGACGTAACTTGTTCGGAAAGTTCGGCAGGGTTTGTAAAGGGAGTATTTAAAGTCTCAGTGGTGGGCGCTGGTGGCAAATTGATGCTCGAAGGCTGCAAGCCGTAGCCTTCATCTTTGTTCACAGATACTGGTTGCGATTCCCCTGATTCTGTTTCTAATTCGATAAAATTGCTGTCGGTAGTTTCCCGCTCTTTTTGTGCGAGCAAACTCGATAGTTTCTCAGCAGCGCTGGCATCTCCCGGTTGCTGTTGCAGCACTTTTTGATAGCAAGCAATGGCTGCATCTAACTTTCCTTGCTGCTGCCAAACGCTGCCCAACATCATATTAACCGCAGACAATTTAGGATTAATCGCAAGAGCTTTTTGGTAAGAAGTTGCCGCCTCTTCCAATTGCCCTAACTTGTAATACATACTGCCGAGATTCGCGCTAGCTTCGGCAAATTTTGGCTGAATTTCTAAAGCTTGCAAGTAAGCTTGAATTGCCATTTCCAGTTGGCCTTGAGCGTGCTGGGCATTGCCCATTGTCAAGTAAGCTGCAGCAAAATCAGGTTTAAATTTAATCGCGAGATTGCAAGAGGCGATCGCCTTTTCAAATTCTCCTTGCAAAACATAAACTTCCGCCAACTTTTTATGAACTTCCGCATCTCCTGGATTCAACTCTAAAGCTTTCTGATAATTCTCGATAGCGCCACCGAGATCACCTGCATCTTTCAGCCGATTTCCCTTTACAAAATATGCTTGAGCTGCTTCTGAATCCACCAACGACTCCGTTATCATTTGCTCTGCCACTCTTACAGGTTTTACACTAATAATATTCAACCATTCTACCCACTCTCGGGATCGCACAGACCAAGTACACCCTCGATTTATATATTCTACCTGCTGTCTCAGAGGATTTTCAGCAGTTGCGCCACCCGCACCCGTGCCCTCATTTAAAACTCCGACTATCGCCTCTAAAAACCGCCTTGTATATCCCTCCCAATCTGGCTTACCCGCCCGCTTCCAATTAGTTATCGATGCAAAATTTTCCACCCCTGACATTGAAACTAGACGGGCAAATCCAGCAGTTGTTTCCGGCAAAGCTGCCAATTCACTCGTCACAATCCGGCAACCGCTCGCCATTGCCTCCATCACGGCAATAGATGAGGTTTCTAAATAGGTATTCGGGTAAGCTAAAACCGCGACTGAACGCAGTTGCCGGACGAGTTCGGGTTGCGGTACGGAACCGATGTACTCGACGCCTTCTGTTTCCTGACACTGGCGGTAAAGTTGACCGAAAAAAAGCTTGTTATCATTGTCGTCTATTTGGTGTACTTTCATGCTTGAAAATACTTTTAATCTGGTTCCCGGGACAGCTTGACGAATTTCGGGAAAGACTTTTAACAAAATATCGAGTCCGCGAAATGGAGTGCTGGTGTAAGCTAGAATGGGCGGTCGAGATTTATGAGAGAGGATAGAAATATTATCGGCGAAAATGTTAGCAAAACAAGGTGCGATCGCATTTCTTAAAACACAACTGCGATTGGAGTCAATCCCAAAGCGCCGATGAAATTGCTCGCGCTGCCAGTCGCTGACAAATACAAAGGCATCGCAAGCATTGATTTCTCGCTCATTTTTAAAATTTTCGAGGAATACAAAGCCCGGTTCGTTATGAATCCACAAAATTAATTGAGTTTGTTCCCCCAAAAGCGGCTTAACTTCCAGCGCTTTTCCGAGTATATTGACTATAACTAAAAAATCGAGCGATCGCAGCAATTCTAAATTAGATTTGTCCCCCACGCGCCGCCTGCAATCAACGCCGCGCGACATCCCCGGCTCGGAAGTATTGTTGAGCAAAAATACCTCGTTTCCCTGTGCAGCCAACGCCTCGGCTAAGTAACAAATAGCCGACTGAGTGCCGCCCAAAGGTTCGCGGTAAGGAGTTTCAATGTTGTAATCCCAAGTATAAGTATCAAGAAATCCGATTTTCATTAAATGGTATAATTTTAAAACTATTGAGGAGTACCGAAAATGACCACAGAACAAGATCCCGTAAAATTGATGAAACAGCAAGTCGGCTTTGCTGCTGCCGATCGCGTACAATCTGGTATGATTGTCGGACTCGGCACCGGGTCAACTACAGCTTATACTATTCAAGCATTGGGCGATCGCATAAAATCAGGTGAACTCAAAGATATCAAGGGAGTGCCGACATCTTTTCAATCAGAAGTGTTAGCCAAACAGTACGGAGTCCCGCTGACAACACTAGATGAAATTGACAGAATTGATGTGGCTATTGATGGCGCTGATGAAGTAGATCCCCACCTCAACTTAATTAAAGGTGGTGGCGCAGCCCACACCCGCGAAAAAGTAGTCGATTACCTCGCAGCTCAGTTTATTGTAGTAGTTGACAGTTCCAAAATCGTAGATAAATTGGGTTCAACTTTTCGCGTACCCATCGAAGTTATACCGATGGCATTAACACCAGTGATGCGCGCCATTGAAAAATTGGGCGGCAAACCCGAACTCCGCATGGGCGTGAAAAAAGCAGGCCCAGTAATTACCGATCAAGGTAATATGGTAATCGATGTCAAATTTGATGACATTGCCAACCCCGGAGAAATGGAAAAAACCTTGAATAACATTCCCGGTGTGTTAGAAAATGGTTTGTTTGTAGACTGTACAGATTTGGTTTTAGTCGGCGAAATCCAAGACGGCAAACCAGTAGTACGGGAGATTTCTAAATAGTCAAAACAGCCCACTGGTGGTCAAAAACTCTTTGTGGAACAGGCATCTTGCCTGTTCAGGAGAATGCTGCAAAAACTCTTTGTGGAACAGGCATCTTGCCTGTTCAGGAGAATGCTGCAATATGGCAGTTACAACCGGCAAAAATACCAAAAACAAGGTTTCTTACCCTATAGCAACCGCCAAGACTATTAAGAAGTTCTTAATCAGTGAAACCCTTGGGATTGTTAGATCTTCCTGCTTCCTTCTTCCTGCTTCCTGACATCCGTTACATCCGTTACAGAATCCGTTGCCGAACTTCCTGACATCCGTTACATCCGTTACATCCGTTACAGAATCCGTTGCCGAACTTCCTTCTTCCTTCTGCTATAGCTTTGACTTTGATTATGATGATGCAATATCGCAGATTCGGTCGCACAGAATTATCCATGCCCGTTTTTTCGTGCGGTGGCATGAGATATCAGTACAAATGGCAAGACGTGCCAGCCAATGAAATTCCACCAGACAATCAACAAAATCTAGAAGCGACGATTAGCTACTCGATTGAATGCGGCATCAATCACATAGAAACTGCTCGCGGTTACGGCACTTCCGAGATGCAATTGGGGTGGTTTTTTCCAAACTTTCCCCGCGAAAAGTTGATAGTGCAAACGAAAGTTAATCCCAAACCGAACTCCCAAGAGTTTCGCGAAGAATTTGATAAATCCTTAGCTTATTTGCAATTGGAATACGTTGATTTACTGTCGCTACACGGCATTAATACGTGGGAATTGCTAGAGGATTCTATGCGTCCGGGCGGCTGCGTGGATGTGGCGAGAAAGTTGCAAGCAGAAGGCAAAGTTAGGTTTATTGGTTTCTCAACTCACGGCCCGACGGATGTGATTGTCAAAACAATTGAAACTAATCAATTTGATTATCTTAACTTGCACTGGTACTACATCAATCAAAGTAATTGGCCGGCTATTGAAGCTGCTAAACGTCACGATATGGGCGTTTTTATTATCAGTCCTTCCGATAAAGGCGGTCAACTTTACAGCCCGCCGCAAAAATTGGTAGACTTGTGCTATCCGCTGAGTCCGATGGTGTTTAATGATTTGTTTTGTTTGTCGCATCCGCAAGTACACACTTTGAGTTTGGGCGCAGCGAAACCTGAAGATTTTAATGAGCATCTCAAAGTTTTAGAATTGTTAGATAGAGCCGATGAAATTTTGCCGCCGATATTAGAAAAGTTAGAAAAAGCAGCTATTGATAAATTAGGAGAAGATTGGTTTAAGACTTGGCACGTGGGTTTACCAACTATAGAAAATACTCCCGGAGGTATTAATATTTATGTGATTTTGTGGCTGTGGAATTTGGCGCAGGCTTACGATACGATCGACTATTGCAAGATGCGCTACAACCTTTTAGGTAATGCGGGCCACTGGTTCCCCGGCCAAAAAGCCGATCGCCTCGATGAATTAGACTTGCGCCGCTGTCTAGCCCACAGTCCCCACGCTGCTAAAATTCCCGGTATTCTTCAAGCAGCCGATCGGCTTTTTGGAGGCGAAGCCATCCAGCGCTTGTCCCAAGAATAATCCAAAAAAAACCCGGTTTCGAGACAGAAACCGGATTAGTGAACCGGAGCACGTGAGTTAGTTACGCGCACACAATTAGCCTATACTTGAGAAACTCTCACAACCATCGCCCATCCGTCTCATCCATTCGGGCGATACAACTTTTTTTATCAACTCACTCCCATTTTGCTTTAATCTGAGATAAAACAGTTAATAATTCACTTAGGTACTTTTTATGACTCTTAAACGCCGAGATTTCTTGTATTTGCTGACAACCACCGTCGGAGCTATTACCGCAGGTGCTTGCCAAGCGTCAGGAAATAATGTATCGCAAGTAAGTCCAGTGGCAGAAAGCCCAAAAATAGCCCAAACCCCCGGGCCTTTTACACTGCCGCCTTTGCCTTACGAATACAATGCTTTAGAACCGCACATCGATGCGCGGACAATGCAATTTCACCACGACAAACACCACGCCGCCTACGTTAAAAACCTCAACGATGCTGTCAGCAAATACCCGCAACTCAAAAATATGAGTGCTGAAAATATGCTGCGAGATTTGAGCAAAGTGCCGGAAGATATTCGCACAACCGTGCGTAACAATGGCGGCGGACACCTAAATCACAGTATGTTTTGGGAAATCATGAGTCCCAACGGCGGCGGCGAACCCACAGGGGCAATTGCAACAGCAATTAAGCAAACTTTCGGCAGTGTGGACGATTTTAAAGCAAAATTTAATGATGCCGGCACTAAGCGTTTTGGCAGCGGTTGGGTTTGGCTAGTTCGCAATAAAGCTGGCAAACTGGAGATTACAACTACGGCAAATCAAGACACTCCTTTGATAGATGGCAACTATCCAATTATGGGTAACGATGTTTGGGAACACGCTTATTATCTCAAATATCAAAACCTTCGCGCCGACTACTTAAAAGCTTGGTGGAATGTTGTTAATTGGGCAGAAATTAACAAGCGCTACGAAAAGGCGAGCGCCTAGTTCCACAAAGTTTGTTGTTGCGATCGAGCGCAAACAGCCCAACAACAAACTCGGTTTTAAGTAGGTAGGCGCTGTAAAACGCAATTAAGTAAGTAAACGATTGTAAAATATCCTGAGCCTTAAGCGTGGCTGACTTAGCCCTGTTTCCATACTGTTAGATGGTTCGTTTAATGCCGCCTACCTACTTATCTTGAGGTTCTGCTGTCAAACTCGGGCTACCCTCAATGTACAGTCCACCATCTACCTTTAACACGCTGCCCGTGATGTAGCCAGCCGCATCAGATGCCAGGAAAACTGCTGCTTTGCCTAAGTCTTCCGGGAATCCCATCCGGCCCAGAGGCATTCTGTTGCTGAACGACTCAAGCAATTCGTCGCTATACCAGCGTCGCTCACCCGGAGTATCAGTCCACCCAGGCTCTAGGATGTTGACCCGAATTTTGTGCCACATCAGTTCATTCGCCATAGAAAGAACGAGGTGATGACAGGCTGCTTTGGTGGTGTTGTAGTCAATAGCACCTTTATAGGGAAAATGAGCGTGCGGGGATGAGATATGGATAATCGAGCCTTGGGCCTTCCTTTCCACCATACGGCGGGCGACTATTTGACAGATGTGAAACACACCATACACCCCTATTTCTAGTGTTCGCTGTAAATCCTCAAATTTAGTTTCCAGCAAGGTGTTTCGGACGCTGGCGATCGCATTTGTTACTAGAATATCGATTTGACCGAGTTCTTGCTCGCAGGTATCGACCATCCTTTCCACTTGGTCGCGCTGTGAGACATCTGCTTGAATCGCGATAGCGCGACGGCCGACAGAGTGAATCTGGTTGACTACTTCGAGTGCAGATGTTGGAGAATCGCAATAGTTGACACAAATATCTGCACCCGATTTGGCTAATTCAAGGGCGATGCCAGCACCAATTCCTTTCGAGCTACCTGTGACAAGTGCAATCTTATTGGCAAGCATAGTTAGTATTGAAAAACGGCTATAGCTAGCGCACGGGACGCTCGAACTGCTGTACAACTTTCCGCAAGTAAACGCAGTGCCGCGCCCCCTGACTCGTCGGCGTTGTGAATGCTTCGACTGACTCAATTTTACCGCCCAAATGCTCGATCGCCCTTTGCAACTCGGTTTCTTCCTCCACTGTCCAATTCCCACGGTAAAGTACAGCCAAACCGCCATTTTTCAGCAGAGGCAGCGCGCATTTAGCGCAGAGAGGAGCGGCTCCCACTGCTCGGAGAACTGCTAAATCATAAGCTTGTTTGTGCTGTGGCACTCGGGCAATTTCATCGGCTCTGCCCAACAAAGTCGCCGCATTTTCTATCCCTAAAGACGGCAAAACTGTTTCCAAGAAATCAATTTTTTTGCGCGTAGAATCGAGCAAAGTAACTGATAGTTGCGGCCGGGCGATCGCGATCGGCAGACCCGGAAAACCCCCTCCTGTCCCGATATCAATCGCTTTCTGCACCGACTCGGCGGCCAATTCTGGATTTTCCGCCGAATTGTGATTAGCTGGCAGCAGTCTTGCAATTCCCCGCAGAGAATCCCACAAATGTTTTTCCCAAAACTCCATCGGCTCAGTAATTCGAGTTAAATTTAAGGAGCGATTTCCCTCAACAATTAACTCATAAAGTCGCTGAAATAGTTGTTGCTGCGACTCATCCGGCTGCCAATTCAGCGTTTTTTGCCACAACTCGTTCATCTGGGGCAACACAGATATTTTAATTTCATTTATCATCTAGTTCTATTCTCACTTTTTTCTTTCTGTCCGCGTAGGCGGACTTCGTTTGTCTAGACGCGAATTCTCTTCGCCGGGAAACCATTGGGAACGCCAGAATAATCAAACGCAACTCGTTTCCTTAGCTTCTAATTTAGCCCGATCGACCTCCAGCAAATCCCCGTGGTCTAAAGTCCAAAATTTATCGGCTACACTCAACAAATCGCTAGCATCGTGAGTAACAATCAACAAAGTCCAGTGACTTTTCAACTTACTCAACAAGCTTACCAACTGCCGTCGCATCGACCAATCCAAACCCGCCGTCGGTTCGTCCAAAAGTAGCAAATGCGGCTGCCGAATTAGCTGCACCGCCAGGGCTACCCTCCGCTGTTGTCCGCCGCTCAAAGCGTGGGGGGAAGCGCGCAGCGGCAAATGTCCGAGTCCCACTTCTGCCATTGCTGAGTTAATTTGTTCTTGTCCCAATTCAGGATGCCCCAACCGCAATTCTTCTAAAATTGTGCCTCCGCAAAAATGCCTTTCTGGAAACTGAAACACTAACCCTCCTAACTGTTGCAAGTGTTCCGGTGTTAATTCTTGTTCCCGCCAACGGATGTCGCCGCTAGTTTTTTCTGCTAAGCCTGCTAATATTTCTAATAGCGTACTTTTGCCTGAACCGCTGCGACCCACAATCAGCCCCATTTGCTGCGAGGGCAGTTCTAAGTTAATATTTTTCAGAATAGGATTCGGACAGGCGGTAGGATGATATACTAAGTTTTTTAGATAAAGCATTAACGCAATTGGTAATTGGGGAGAAGGAAGGCACTACAGGAATTTTGACAAGGATACACGGATAAATTATCCAGCCTCAGCGATTTGTTTCTAGCTTGGGCCGATCGCACACAATTATTTTACATAAATCTTTACAAAAATTTCCTTTTTTTTCAGGATGGGTGTTGGATTTTTCTGTTTTTTCATGGTATATTTTAATAATGGGAATCTGTTCTTTAATATATTATACAAGTCACACTTCCATTATTAAAATATACCTCAACAACCACAAAAAATCAAGCAAATTTCACTCTTTTTTTGGTCGCGGCCCGAGAGTTTGAGAATTTAACTCTCTTGTTTCTAGTTTACAGTATATTCCACTCAGAGAATTGACGATGACGAAAACCCCTTTAGCATCGCTTGGCAAGCAAATGTTAAGTTCTAAACAGACAGTGCGGGCGATCCCTTTCGCACTCGCGATCGCCCTCAGCATCTGCATTAACTCCGCATTAGCGGGCGATCCCTTTCGCACAAGCAACCCGCAGGCGATCGGGCCCAATACCGAAACCGCTTTCAAAACAATGTTTCAGCAAGGAAACTACAAACAAGCAAAAACTCAAGTTCAACAAGCACTATCCGCCGAACCAAACGAACCGCTAGCCTATGCGATGGCAGCCTCGCTATCATACATCGAAAAAGACTTCAACTCGATGAATTCCTACGCGCAAAAAACCCGCGAAGTCGGCGAAAATTTGACGAAGACTAATCCATTGCGCGGTAACATTTACACAGCAGCCGGCCACTTTCTAGAAGGGGCGAACATTATAGCCAAAGAAGGAACAGCAAAAGGCGCGCCCCAAGCTGTGAGTAAATTGCGAGTAGTATTTCAATACCTAGAGGCCGCCGACAAAATAGCTCCCAATGACCCCGAACTCAACCTGATTAAAGGCTACATGGACTTAATGCTAGCCACAAACCTACCCTTTTCCAACCCCAACGAAGCAATTCAAAGACTCGAACAAAAAGCCTCTCCCCGCTACTTAGCTTATCGTGGCGTGGCAGTCGGCTATCGAGACTTGAAAAAGTACGATCGCGCTTTAGAATTTGCCAACAAATCCTTAGCAGAAACGCCAAATAATCCAGAAGTTCTCTATCTAAAGGGACAAATCTTGTTTTCCCAATCCCAGGGGAAAGACAGCAACAAAACCTTACTTGAGGAAGCCGGAAAAAACTTCGACGCCGCCTTAGCAAAACCAGATCAACTGCCCCGCAGTTTAGTAGCCGAAATCTTCTTTCAGCAGTGCAGAACCCGTAACCGTCTCGACAGCAAATCTCGTGCCTGCGACCCCATGCGCGATAAAATTAGAGATGCAGATGGAGTCTGGGGGCCGACAGCCTTACCACCACTTTAAAAAGAGTCAGAGGGGAAGTCAGAAGTCAGGAGTCAGGAGAAAAATTCTCCTTCTCCCTCTCTCCCACTTTTCCTCTCTCCCGCAATCCCATTCCTGCAATTCCATTCCCTTTCTTTGATAAAATTGATGCAAGTAGAGTTTCGCGAGTTTAACCCCTTTGACCTCTGGATTTGGCTGAAGTTCAGCAACGTGCCTTCAAACGGTGAAAAACAGTATGTTGAAGAAGTGTTTGACTCTTGGTTTTTCTTGGGAAAACTCGGAGGATTTAATGCGGAAAATTTGCAAGTTCAAGATGAAGGATTAGACATCAGTGATATGAATTACGATGTTAATCTAGCAGACCAAAGCATGATGGCTTTGATGCACAATATGGGAGAAATGGAGTATCAAGGTTCTTGGGCTCGCTGCTGGTTTGATTTGGGCACTAGCGATGCAATGGGCCTCGATGTTTTGATTAATGTTTTCCAGCAACTAAGCAAAGAATTCGTAACCATTGAAAAACTCATTATTGGCGGGGAAAATACAGACTGGCCCATTGAAAATAGAAGCAGGAGAGAGGGTTTTGCCAGCGATGATAATTAAACGTTGGCCCCACACGGATGACACGGATACACGAATAATGAGTGATGATTTCTGGCTAATATAGGGCTTACGCACGGGTAGTCATTAACCGGGTTTTTTGCATCATACTTCGTTACAGCCCGCATCAACGGCAAAAAACCTGCTGGTTGGGCGAAGTCGGAACCCGGTTTCTTTTGTTTTGGTGTTGATGCGTCATGACTGATGACTGATAACTAATTTATGCAAAAAGGTACAATTCGCGTAATTGTTTTAGGATTAATTCGATCGGGCGATCGCATTTTCGTGTCAGAATGCGAAGATCCTGTCAAACAAGACACATTTTACCGAGCTTTGGGCGGTGGCATAGAATTCGGAGAACACAGCATCGACGCTTTGCAAAGAGAGTTTCAAGAAGAAATTAAAGCCGAGTTAACAAATATCAAATATTTGGCTTGTTTGGAAAATTTTTTTATTTTTAATGGCGAAGCCGGACACGAACTAATACAACTCTATCAGTGCGAATTTGTCGATCCCCAATTTTATCAATTGGAGAGTCTAGCCTTTGCAGACGGAGAGGGGGTATTTACCGCACTTTGGATGGCGATCGAGCGCTTTCGATCGGGGGAATTGCGCCTCGTTCCAGAGCAATTTATCGACTACTGCGAAGGCTAATAACTCAACCAATACCAAAAAACAAATACCTGATATGGGGGAATTAAAGCTAAAATATTTGCCGTAGGGGGGGTTTCACCTGAAATATTTGCGATAACTAACAGGATGAATAAACCCGCCCCTTCCTTCCGCCCAGAGCGTTACCTTTCTCTACCTTACACTAGGCAGCGTACTCAACACCTGATAGAGAAGAGAGTTAATAAAACCGAGGGCGATAGCCCCCAGCAAAGCACTCCAAATTCCCCACCGCAAGCGAAACCCTTCGACTAGCCAAGCCGCCAATCCAAAGATAGCAGCGTTGATAACAATTATCCACAAGCCAAAAGTTACCAACAGCAATGGAAAACCAAAAAACAAAAAAATCGGCCGCACCAAGGCATTCAGCAATCCAAAAACCGCTGCCGAAATCATCGCTTTTCCAAAACTGTCAATATCCACCCCGATGGGCAACTTGGAAATAATAAAAAAGCTCACAGAAGTAACCAGCCAAACACTTGCCAGCGAAACGATATCCATGTGCCAATCTCCTTAAAAAAGCTAAACATTAAATCGGAACAACAGCACATCCCCCTCTTGTACAACATACTCTTTTCCTTCACTGCGAACTAAGCCTTTTTCCTTAGCCGCATTCATCGCGCCCGTAGCAACCAAATCTTCATAACTCACAGTTTCGGCCCGGATGAAACCCCGTTCAAAATCCGAGTGAATCACCCCTGCAGCTTGCGGTGCTAACATTCCCGCGATAATTGTCCAAGCGCGAGTTTCCTTCGGGCCGCTAGTAAAATAAGTCCGCAAACCCAATAATTCATAAGTAGCTCGAATCAGAGATTTCAAGCCACCTTCTTTTACCCCCAGAGATTCTAGGAAATCCGTTCGTTCTTCCTCGGATAACTCCACCAATTCTGACTCAACTTGCGCCGAAACAATGACAACCTTAGCATTTTCTGCTTCTGCTACTTCCCGCACTTGTTCGACATAGCTATTTCCCGTTGCTAAATCGTCATCAGATACGTTAGCAGCATAGATAATTGGTTTGTTGGTCAGTAATTCCAAACCTTTAACTAATTCAGCTTCTTCATCTGTGAAATTGTACTGCCGCGCCGGTTTCCCCGCATTCAAAACTGCGACTAATTTTTCGAGTACATCCACTTCTGCCTGAGCTTCCTTATTGTTGCGGGCCAGCTTGCGAGTGCGATCGAGTCGGCGTTCAATTTGAGCTAAGTCTGCTAGAATTAATTCGAGATTGATAATGTCAATATCTCGCTGGGGATCGACAGAACCGGCAACGTGAATAATATCATCATTGTCAAAACAGCGGACAACGTGGACGATCGCATCTACAGCCCGAATGTGAGACAAAAACTGATTTCCCAGTCCTTCCCCCTGACTCGCCCCCTTCACCAAACCCGCAATATCCACAAACTCCATCCGCGTCGGCACAGTTTGCGCGGAATTAGAAATATTGCTCAGCACGTTCAACCGTTCGTCTGGCACTGCCACGATACCCGTATTTGGCTCGATCGTACAGAAAGGAAAATTAGCAGCAGTCGCCTTGGCATTAGCAACCAGAGCATTAAACAAAGTAGATTTGCCAACATTAGGCAGTCCGACAATTCCGGCAGTAAGCATAGCTATTTAGAAACATATCACTGTTTCAAAATATCATAAGGAATAGCAATATATCTGACTTGTGCTTTCTAACTTCCACTGCTAAGCTTAAATAAATATACAACTTAAGGTAGATGGCTCAATGGTTAACCGATGGTTAGGCAAAGTAACGATCGCTGCGGTGCTGTCGCTGCCCCTGTTAGCACTGACAGCACCTAGCGTTTTCGCTGAGAGGAACAAAATTTCGGTGCTTAACAACAGCGGCAAGACGATGACAGCCCTCCATTCGGGTAGTTCCGACGACCCTTGGGGAGAAAACCTGTTAGACGGTCCGCTTCCCGATCGGGGCACTTTCCCTTTTGAATGGGATTCAGCTGAGTACGAGGGTGATGTCTCGGGGGGCTGTGTTTTTGATGTCAGGGCCACATACTCTGACGGCACACAGTCTGATTTGCGTGGTATTAACTTTTGTACAGCGCCGTCGATCAACTTCAGTAATTAGTAAGTAGTTAATCGATAATTTAGGCAAAAACCGAGTTTTTTCAAGTCTGATATTCCACAAAAATATTGGGGACTTTGGAGAAAGCCGGTTTTTGCGATCGACCTCACAAACAATCTTAAATTTCGCGATCGACTAAAACATAATTTAAACAGGTTCAGGGATTGTCTGAGGAATAGGTTCCGGCACTGTCTGAGGAATCGGAGAGGGTACAGTTTCCGGCACCGGTTCAGGTATTGGCTGGGGAATTGGCGCAGGTACGGGTTCCGGTACTATTCCGGGAATCGGTTCGGGTACAGGGCCAGGCACTGGTGGCGATGCGGGTATAGTCGGCAGTCCCGGTTCGGTACCGGGAATCTGCGGGCCTGGAAACGGACTAGGGTTGGGAAAAATCATGTTAGTGTTATGCTCGCTAATAGAGATGTTCCAAAAACATTTGCTCGCCACTTCTAGCTATATTTTTCAACAAAAATAACTGAGTTGTGGTATTGTTTTATCTCATAATTTTAAACTCAATATTGCGGCGGACACATCTATCTAAATAGCTATAATTAATTATTAAGTCAGCATAAAATTATACCTTTGGCATTAAACTAAGTAAGTGGTTACAAATAAACATTAGATGGGGAGGGCGCGTGAGTACAGCAAGAAACTGCCTGAGAGTAAAGGTACTCGATCAACCCGTCCCTACAAGATATTATGGTTTTTTCATATCGCTCTACTTAGATATCAAATACAGAAATCAAGATTAATCGTGTCACCAGCAAACTCTCAAACAAAAACTCCCCTATTAGATGCTTTGCGCGATCGCACAAATCAGCCACACGCCCCATTTTATGCCCCCGGACACAAAGGCGGACAAGGAATCTCTCAACCCCTAATTGACTTATTCGGTGCGACAGTATTTCGATCGGATTTGCCGGAATTGCCGGAATTAGATAATCTCTTTAACCCAGAAGGTGCAATTGCCGAAGCTCAAGACTTAGCCGCCGAAGCTTTTGGAGCCCACTCAACTCGGTTTTTGGCTAACGGTTCAACTTGCGGAATTATCGCCGCCATCTTAGCAACTTGCAGCCCCGGCGATAAAATTATCTTGCCTCGAAATATCCACACCTCGGCGATTTCAGGTTTGATTTTATCCGGTGCAATTCCAATTTTTGTCAGTCCAGAGTACAACCCGAATTGGGATATTGCCAACAGCATCACCCCACAAGCCACAGCCGCAGCATTAGAACAACATCCCGACGCCAAAGCAGTAATGATAGTTTACCCAACCTATCACGGCGTCTGCGGGGATTTGCGGGCGATCGCCCAAATTACCCATCAATACAACATACCGTTATTAGTAGACGAAGCCCACGGCGCGCACTTTAACTTTCATCCAAACTTGCCAGAACCAGCACTATCAGCCGGCGCCGATTTAACAGTACAATCAATCCACAAAACCCTGGGTGCAATGACACAAGCATCGATGCTGCACGTCAAGGGATCTCGCATAGATATCCAAAAATTAAATAGAGCATTGCAGTTAGTACAATCTACCAGTCCGAGTTACATACTATTAGCATCCCTAGACGCAGCCCGCCAACAAATCGCACTCCACGGCAAAGAGTTAATGGCGCAAACTTTACAGCTAGCAGAAAAAGCGCGATCGCGCATCAGTCAAATTCCAGGCTTATCTGTTTTAGAACCGTTAAATACACCTGGTTTTGCAGCATTAGACCGCACCAGGCTAACAGTAAAAGTATCAGATTTAGGAATCACAGGATTTGCAGCAGATGAAATTCTGCACTCTCAACTCGGCGTTACCGCAGAACTTCCCATGCCCCAACATCTAACATTTATTATCAGCTTGGGAAATACAGAATTAGATATTGACAATTTAGTTAAAGCTTGTACTTTTTTAGAAGCAAGAAGGAAGAAGGAAGAAGGAAGTTCGGCAACGGATTCTGTAACGGATGTAACAGATGTCAGCAAGAAGGAAGAAGGAAGAAAGAAGAAGTCCGAGAGAAGAAGTCCGATGTCCGATGGAAGATTTGCCCACTCTCCCACTCTCCCACTCTCCCCCTCTCCCCCTCTCCTTTCCCCCCGCGAGGCCTTCTTTTTCCCAGCGGAAACCGTACCAGCAGACAAAGCAGTCGATCGACTCAGCGCCGAACTCATCTGTCCCTATCCCCCAGGGATACCAGTCTTGATGCCTGGTGAAATCATTACCCCAGCAGCCGTTGACTACCTGCAACAAATCCTTGCCGCCGGCGGCAAAATCACAGGTTGTAGCGATAGAAACCTCCAAACTCTCAAGGTTGTGCGACAGTAAATATTAAGGCTTGGGGGAAATTGGCAGAATTTCTACTAATTCTTCCACGAGTTCCAACTGCCGTCTTGCTTCAATCAAAAATCAAAAATATAACTATGCTTTGGCCCTACGTCACTCCAGGCATCCCGGATGACTTATTTGAACGTTTACCGGGAATTCCCATGAGTAAGCGAGAAGTCCGACTGCTGTTAATCTCCCACCTGCGCCTGCAAGCAGATTCAGTGGTGTGGGACATCGGTGCAGGTACTGGTACGATCGCCGTAGAAACAGGTTTGCTGTGTCCCAAAGGTCGGATTATTGCCGTCGAAAGGGACGAAGAAGTAGCAAGCTTGATTCGCAGAAATTGCGATCGATTCGAGCTCGACAACGTAGAAGTCATAGAAGGCAGTGCCCCGGAATGCCTGGAAAACCTGCCCCAACCCCCCCACCGAGTCTGCATCGAAGGAGGTCGCCCCATTAAAGCCATTCTCCAAGAAGTCTGGCGGTACTTGCAACCCCACGGTAGAGTGGTCGCCACAGCCTCGAATTTAGAAAATCTTTACGCCCTTTCCGAAGGCTTCGCCGAGTTACAAGTCCGCAACATCGAAGTAGTCCAGTCCGCCGTCAACCGCTTGGAGACTCGCGGCCTCAGTCAAACCTTTGCCGCCGTCAATCCCATATTTATTCTCAGCGGCGAAAAGCTCGATTAGAAGTTAGTTGACAGTTGAGAGTTGACAGTTGTTATTGGTTATTTGTTACCAATCCCCTTCCAGGGTCTGCCTCCAATGCCCCATGTCCCATGCTTTTAGCCCCTATGCCCATTCCTAAATGTAATTCTTAACCTTTTTTACGTTCAATTAACCTTCATACTTAGAATAAGGGCGACCCTAGCTGGATTGACCCCCTGAGTTGAGATTTTGGATCATCGCCAGTTGGGTATTGGGCTTGGCTGTGAGGGAGGAAAACGTACCCTAATAATCCTTACATCCTTGCATCCTTGCGTCGAATGACACCGCCCAAAAACGGATACAAGCCGCCGACAATCGTCGTGAGCCACCCAAAATTTTAGACCCTAGTTCAATCTCCCAGATTCATCTGTGGAGTAAATCTAGAATCTAAAATCTAAAATCTAAAATCTAAAATCTAAAATCGAATTACCCACCGCCGTCTGCAAGAGAAATTCATTTTATGCCTTGGTCTCGTATCCTGAGTGGAATAGTTGCGATCGCCCTTGCTTTGGGAATGATTATTATGGGGGGATGGTACTTCACCGTCGGCTTTGGAGTTATCGTCTACCTAGGTCAATTGGAATATTTTCAATTAGCCAGGGCTAAAGGCATTGCACCCGCTGCCAAAACTACCTTAGCTGTCAGTCAAGGGCTATTAATTACTGCCGCCCTAGCACCGGAACTCGTAGATGCCATGTTCCCCTTAGCGGGAACCTTAATCTGTTTCTACCTGTTATTCCAACCTAAATTATCGACGATCGCCGATATTGCCTCCTCAATTTTAGGATTGTTCTACGGCGGTTATTTGCCCAGCTATTGGATACGGCTGCGAGTCGGCCTCGACCCAGCCAATCTTGCTACAACTGGACTGGGGCAAGCAGTAGCAAGCAATTTGCCGGTTAACATTTACTCGCCGCCATCTTGGACAACTTCTAGCCATATATCTTTAGGATTAACTTCGCTGCTGCTGGCTTTCCTCTGCATCTGGGCCGCTGACATTGGGGCTTATTTTGTGGGCAAATTCTTCGGCCGCACTAGCCTGTCCCACATCAGCCCCAAAAAGACTGTTGAAGGTGCCGTATTTGGAGTTTGCGGCAGCATCGCCGTGGCCGTCGCTGGGTCTTGGTATTTAAACTGGCCGGGGTGGCCGTATACTGGGGCTGCTTTTGGTCTGTTGATTGGCGTTGCTAGCCTGTTGGGAGATTTAACTGAGTCGATGATGAAGCGAGACGCCGGTGTTAAGGATTCGGGACAGTTGATCCCCGGTCACGGCGGCATTCTCGATCGCACCGACAGTTATGTTTTTACCGCACCGTTAGTCTACTATTTTGTCACTTTACTGTTGCCGGCGATCGACTCTTACCTCATCGCCCGCTAATTGCCAATTGCGAATTGGTGTTTAACTCATGGAAGGCCGACCGCGTTGCGGGTCACGTAAGCGTTGCGATCCGCACCGAAAGCCCTCTCACGCACTCAAAACTTCTTCCCCCTTCCCGTTGCTCTTCCCCTCTAAGGCAAAACTCTAATTCCTCCCCGACAAACAATCTCCCCCGGACTCAAAATCAACTCTTCAATCTCAACTTCCGGCCCAAAATCAATTTTAAAACCATTGAAATCAGTGCTCTTTAATTCTCCATCCATTTCGATTTCTGGTTCTTCAAACATCAATTCGCGACCGCTGGCTATCCGCAAACCAGTCCGCAATACAAAAGGAATTTGCCTACCGCCAGCGCGCAAAATTGTCGCCGAAAGCGTCAACACACCCGCCTCAATTACAATTTGCGAATTTTTCAACTTCAGCAACTTTTCGCTATCTGTCAGCGGCAGCATAGGCAGCAAAAATTCGCTCAAAGCATCAGCAAGCAAAGGCGCTTTCAGTGACGCATTCAAATCCGCCTGACGAAGCCTCAAAACGCCTGTCACGGGAACGGATTCCAGGAGGCGCAGGGGTTGGCCTTTAAGAGCTTGACCGAGGTTGATGCGAATGCCACAGCCCTCTATGGCAACTTCAGTTAGGTGTAGTCCTTTATACACAGCACCGCTAGCAGCAGCCGTTACTTTGGGGATCGCACCGCGGAAGATTTGTCGATCGCTCCCCTCAATTTTCACCTTCAACTCATCCACCTGCTGAACTTGCGATCGCAGCCACAACTGCACCGCCGGAGACAGAACCGCGCTCGCGATCCGGCTGCCTTGACTCGGCGAAGGTTTCCTCGGCTCCTCGCCGAGATTAACAGTCCCACCAGAGCCAGCAGCGCCATCTTTATTGTCAAATTGAAGAGAGTTTCGATCGACAGTCATAAACAATTTCAGAATATAAACCTTAATATTCAAGCACAGAAATTTAACTAGAACTTGGACATCCGGCCTCAAAAACCCGGTTTCTGCACAGATAGACCGCTGTCAACCTCTGATTTTCCTTAGAAACCGGGTTGATGAACACAAGTCCGATTAACTCCAAAACCAAGCAGAAACCTGGGCTCGGCAACGCCAGAAGCAGAAAAATTCTCACCTTTTCCCCCTTGGGATATTGGGGTAATTCACGAGTTGTGCGATCCCGCTGAAAAATTCGCGATCGAGCGTATAAATTTAACCAGGAGTACGGGATTTATGGTAGTGTTGGTTTATGGTCGGGTCAGACCCAAACCTTTCAAACCGGCCGCAAACCAACGGTGCAAACCTGTGCCTGCCGCGAGTCTTTTCCTCGTAGTTTTTGCACAGCATTCAGGGTAATGCCATCAGGACAATCTGCACCGGGCACAAGGACAATCTGCACTCTTGGCGGGCGTCCTGTAATAATTGGTCAGCATTATAATTTATTCCCAAGCAGGAATTGAGCATTGCTAGTACGGTTAATCAATTAACCGTGTCGTGTTTCCTCCCCACCGTTGGCTCGTTGGGGATTTCCACACTCCCGTCATGTCTGATGAAAGGCTGCAAAAAATCCTCGCCCAGTGGGGCATTGCCTCTCGCCGTCTTGCAGAACAGATGATTGTAGCTGGACGAGTCCGAGTTAATGGCAATATTGTTCGCTTAGGAGAAAAAGCGAATCCCGATCGCGATCTCATCCAAGTCGATGGAGTCCCGGTGAAACCAACGGATCGACCCGCAAAGGTCTATCTGTTGCTCAACAAACCGGCAGGCGTAGTTTCTACTTGCAGCGATCCCAGGGCCCGATCGAAAGTTCTCGACTTGCTGCCACCCCAACTGCGCTCCGGTCAAGGCATCCACCCCGTAGGACGCTTAGATGCAGATTCCACCGGCGCCCTCTTGCTTACCAATGATGGTAAGCTGACATTTTGTTTGACCCACCCGCGTCACTCGATCGCCAAAACTTATCAGGTGTGGGTACGGGGCGATCCCCCGGAACGCATACTACAAACGTGGCGTCAGGGCATCATCTTGTCCGGCAGAAAAACTTTGCCCGCGAAAGTTAAAGTTATCGATCGCGCGCTTGACGAAACTCTGTTAGAAGTCATTCTATCAGAAGGCAGAAACCGCCAGATTCGGCGCACAGCCGAGCTGTTGGGATATCCCGTGGTGCGCCTGCACCGCACAGCCATTGGCCCGATTCAATTGCAGCGGCCCGGTTCGCCAATATTGCCACCAGGCTGCTGCCGACCCCTAGAAGATGCGGAAATTATTTATTTATGGAATCTAGTCAACCTAACATCAATAAGCGTGCCAGTAAATTCCCAGGAGCACAGCATATGACAAAGAATTTATTGTTTTTATTCTTCAAAACAACTAAGCAGAAACTGCACTCCCAAGAGCCAGAAACAGCTCAGAAGAAGAAGCTAGCGGAAATTGGAACTCAACTCCGTCAGTACCGCGAACAGCAGTCGATTTGTTTGGACAAAGTAGCCGTGGTAACAATGATTCGGCGGAATCTGCTACAAGCAATCGAGGACGGTCAACTAGACCAACTTCCCGAACCCGTCTACACTCAGGGTTTGATCAAGCGCTACGCTGAAGCAATGGGCTTGGACGGAACTCAGTTTGCCGAATTTTTTCCGATCGAACCGGCGCCCCGATCGAGAACCAAGCTATCCTGGCAAGATGGGCCTCAGTTGCGGCCGATGCACCTCTACCTCTTTTACACATTTCTAATTATCTGTTCGGTCAATGTCTTATCTCAGTTGATGAGCGGTTCTGTTACCGCAAAAAACGGTGCGGGAGCCGAAGAACTAGCGCTTGGGCAGCAAGAACAAGCCCGTTTAGCTGCTGAGGCATCGAGAGCCTCACAAAATCAGAAACCGGATAGTTACGAGGCTGTCGAAGCAGTAAGAACAGGTCAAAGTTTAGATAAATCTGGCAATAAACCAGTGATGGTTAACGTCACTTTTAAAGCAGAATCGTGGATGCAGGTTGAAGTCGATGGTAAAACAGAGTTTGAGGGAACTTTGCCTTCAGGGACTGTTCGCACCTGGGGGGCTCAAAAGCAATTGGTAGTAGTAGCAGGTAACGCTGGTGGGGTAATGGTTGCTGTTAATAACGGACAAGCCGAACAACTCGGAGCTCCTGGAGTCGCCAAAGAAGTTGTTTTTAAAGCAAACGAACTCAAGCCTTCAGCACCGCCAAAGAATGAAGGGTAAGTGTTAATTGGTAATTGTTAAGGGGTAATCGGGAATAGGTAATAGCTGGCAGTCCACAGCTTTTAATTAGAATGTCCGTCTTTATTGACTTCTTAGCCCTTACCCCTTACCCATTACCAACTGCCCCTTCTCCACTATCAATTTTTATTAGGAGCGCGCCCGGAGATGTAAGTCATGGTTTTGAGCCGATCGCGCACTTCCCAATTCAAAGCTTCAGGTCGATACCGCCAGCCCCAATTTCCCTCTGCTTTCCCAGGAAAATTCATCCGCGCGTCTGTATCCAAACCCAACAAGTCTTGATACGGCACAATTGCCATATTAGCTACCGACATCCAACCCATGCGGATTAAAGACCAGTGAATTCCTTGGGGATCGATGCAGCCCAAATAACGATAAACTTCCTCTCTTTGGTAGTCTTGGAGTTGATTGAACCATCCGACAGTAGTGTCGTTGTCGTGAGTGCCGGTGTAGACTACGCAGTTGCGATCGTAATTGAAAGGCCAAAAAGGATCCTCGGATCCAGCGCCGAAAGCAAACTGCAAAATCTTCATTCCCGGAAACTCGAACCGATCGCGCAAAGCTTCCACTTCAGGAGTAATTACCCCTAAATCCTCAGCGATAATCGGCAAGTTGCCAAACTTCTCATTAATTACATCCAACAAAGCTGTTCCCGGCGCTTTAATCCACTCTCCGTACATAGCAGTTTCTTGTCCGCGCTTCACCGCCCAGTAAGCCTCAAATCCTCGAAAGTGGTCGATCCGAGTCACGTCTACATAAGATAAAATCGCTTCAAAACGCTGCACCCACCACTCAAAATTATTTGCTTGCAACTTCTCCCAATTGTAGACGGGGTTGCCCCACAATTGACCTGTACTGCTGAAGTAATCCGGGGGAACTCCCGCCATTAAAGCTGCTTCTCCGGTGGCTTCATCCAAGCAAAATATTTCTGGATGAGACCATACATCCGCGCTGTCGTGAGCTACATAAATCGGAATATCCCCAATAATTTTAATGTCCCGCATATTAGCATAGCTTTTCAACTCCGTCCACTGGCGAAAAAACTCAAACTGGACGTATTTGTAGTAATAAATCTCAGCATTTAGCTGCTGGCGCCACTTCTCTAGGGACTGTGGTTCTCGACGGGCAATTTCTGGTTCCCAATTGTTCCAGCTAACACCGCCAAAGTGATCTTTTAGTGCCATAAATAAGGCGTAATCTTCCAGCCAATTCTCTTTGCTTTCGCAAAAACCTGAGAATTCTTTTTGCTGGATCGGGGATGCTTTGGCTTTGAAGTTTTCGCAAGCTTTTTTGAGCAAAGGCACTTTCACGGCGATCGCCCGCTCGAAGTCTACATAATCCAGCGGGAATTCTGGCAAATTAGCAAAGTCTTCATCTGCGAGCAATTGCTCGTCCCGCAGCAGTTCTGGGTTAATTAGCAGGGGATTTCCCGCCATTGCTGAATAGCACGAATAAGGAGAATTGCCGTATCCTGTGGGGCCCAGCGGCAATAGCTGCCAGTATTGCTGGTCGCTCTCTACTAAAAAGTCAATAAAGCGATATGCTTCTATTCCCATGTCCCCAATGCCAAATCGACTGGGAAAGGATGTGGGGTGGAGTAGTATGCCGCTCGATCGGGGAAAAAGCATAATCTATCTAAAGATATAGGAATATAACATTGACAATTTGACCTATCTTCCCTACCCGTTAAACTTCGCAGTTTTTAGGGCGATTGTCAGGGCAAATACTTTTGTGATTGTCTCATATTTTCTGCGATAACGTGCTTACCAAATATTTTTATTGGAGTCTACTCAGGAGTTATGACTAGAGTTCAAAACATTACAATCCGGAGTTACGCGATCGCCCTGCTTTCACAGCTAGGTTTTTTTACCCAGGATCGTTTGCTGGAACAAAGTATTTTGCTTGAGCGCACCCGGTTTCTGCTTAATTTTTAAATTTAACTTCTCTTTTCTTTTCGCCCCATCTCTCTGCAGTGGTAAATTGCCCGCCACAAATCAGCCATCACTTAAGCAGAGCCAATGCACAAATCAGCCGGCTGTTTTTGTATCTCAAAAAACAGTCGGCTGAGGAATTACCTGAAAAGAGGCTGAGTTTAAGCTTGCTTGTTCAAAAATTTCTGCACTTGTTTGAGAGCTATACTGCCGATGTTGTAGGCAGCCCAGCCGCCCGCCAACAATACGGGCATCAATACTATTAGTATGCGGAAGTCAAAATCCATGAGTTCTCCTCCTAAAGTTTTTTAACAAATTCTCATAATCTATTTGTATCTCATTTTGTCGCCATTCTCCTGACTCTTTAACCAAATATTGTCGGCTTTAAAAGTTCCTCCGCCGCTAGCAGCCGGATACGCAGGAGGACATCGCTCCGCAAGAATTGAGAGCGAAAGTGAAACTCCTGGGCGGGCGATCGACATTCGCTGCACAAATTATCTCACAATGTGTTTCGCAATCCCTTCCACAACCTTTGTTAGAGGGTCGTTAGGGAAGTGCAGCGCAAACACTCCCTTGCTGGCGAGCAGCATCATCTGGTCGCTGTGGGGCAGTACCCCTGCCACTGGGATGTTGTAAATACTCTCTACTTGCTGCTTCAAATCCTCGAAATCCAGGGATTCTGGGGCTTTATTGATCGTCATCAAAATCTTGGGAACTTCTAATTTGCGGGCCACATCTACCGTGACAGCCGTTCCCTGAAAATCTTGCTGATCCGGACGCAGAATCAGCAGCAGGATGTCGGAAATGGTGATGCTGAGGAGGGTTTCTTCGTTGAGCCCCGGGTGCGTGTCTATAAACAGGTAGTCTAAGTTCAAAACCTCGATCAGTTCTTGAAAGCCGTCGGTAAGCAGTCCCACATCGTAGCCTTCCCGCAAAACTCGCGCTATCTCCCCTGCTTTAATGCTCGAAGGAATCAGGTAAAGGTTGCCGTTACTGGTTAATTTTGGCAGCAGCGAACTCACATTGTAGGCCGTATCCGCGATCGGACACCGGCCCCACAGGTAATCGTTCAGGCAGTGATCCATGTTGCTCTCGCTGAAACCGAACAGCACGTGAATCCCCGGTGATTGAATGTCTGTGTCCACAATGGCGACCCGATTTCCGTCGCGAGCGATAATAGATGCCAGGTTTGCTGTCGTGTTCGATTTGCCAGTTCCGCCCCGGTAAGAGTGGACAGAGATGATTTTGGACATGATCTGCGTATGAGGGTAAGAAACTGCGAGAACCCATTATGATGCAATTCTCGATGATGCAGGCGAGTTGTCTGTCATTCTTCCTTGCCCCCCAAATCCTCCTTGTCAGTTAAACTATCAATTTTTTCATCTTTTATGCTCTTTTGTGCGCCCCTGCGCTGCCGCATCTGTTTGGCTTTGGCTTGCAAATCGCTGAACTCGTCATCCGGTTTGGTTTCGGCTGAACTAGCACCGCCGCCCGCATCGATCGCACCCGTTTGAGAGCCGCTTTCCGATTCAGTCACGGGGGCGCGCTGCTTCTGCTGTTTGGCTTTTTCCTGCAACTGAGCTAGGTATTCGTCTGTCTGACTTTCGGCCTTGGGAAGCTCTGGGGTACTTGCTGTTATTTCTTGGGGTTCCGAAGGTACTTTTTCAGAGGTTTCTTGTTTGCTAATTCTCAGTTTATCTTTCTTTTGCTGCAATTCTTTAAAGAAATCAGATTCTGTGATTTCTGCGACTTGCTGTTCTTTTTTGGCTTGGTCTATTTCGATTTTGAAGACTTGTTTTACTCGATCGCTAATTGCTTTCCCGTATCCGGCTTTATTAAATCTCTCTGCTGATACAATGCTACCGCCAGTTAAGATTAATGCTAAGGCTGGCGCTGCCACAGGCACCCACCCTCCCAACAGAAAAATCCCAAAGCCGATGGCGCAACACCCGGACAGCAGTGCTCCGAATGTCACTGTCAATTTCGCTGGGTGAGCCATCCGCGATGCCAACGTTCCTCCGACAATTGACCATCCCGAAATCCACAGGATTTCTGCCCATTCCGGCCAAAACCATAACATCGGTCTGTTGTCTAAAACTGCACTCAAAATTTGGCTGACTACTTGTGCGTGTGCCACGATACCAGGCATGAATTGGTTGCTTTTCTGTCGCCCACTGTAAGGAGTATAAAAGAAATCTTTAACGGTTTCTGTGGTATAACCGATGAGCACTATTTTATCTTTAACTAAATTTGGGTCAACTTTCCCCTCTAAAACATCCGTAATTCTGACTTGGTTGGCAACTTGCCGCCTGGAACGATAGTTAATTAATATTTGATATCCCCTGACCTCGGTATTTGTGTATCCTCCGTCATTGCTTGCTAGTTGTTTTAATTGGGTTTTTCCCAGCCATAAAGATTGATCTGGTGCCATTTCGGGAGAAATTTTTTGCCCTTGCAGGTAGTGGAGTGCTATCTGGAGGTTGAATGAAGCTAAAACTTGAGAGTCGTCATTGCAAAGATGTTTGTCTACCGAGGATTTGCCCTCAATTGTCGGTGGTTTCATAAATAATAAAGCCTTGCGGAGTATGCCACCCGCATCGACTCCGAAATCTGCAAATCCCACCCGGTTTTCTGCCAGCCCCGGCGCAGGCGGAGAACCAGGATTGTCCGGGCTTCCGTCGGTAACTAAACATACCCCGATAATGCGATCGCTTTTTTGTAAAATTTTAGTTAATTCCTGGCGCCCGTCTCCTAAAGGTACGTCTCGCAGTACATCTAAACCGATGACTGCCGGCTGCATTTTTTCTAGTTTTTGTAATATTTCAGCTATTTTGCGATCGGATATCGGCCACTGTTTCAGTTTCTGAATGTCTGCTTCGGTAATCCCCACAACTAGCAAACGCGAGTCTGGCTTTTCATCGGGACGCCACCTCACCATTTGGTCGTAAGCGCTTAATTCTATTGGTTCGAGTATTCCTAGCTGTCTGGCGCCCATCAAGGATAATGTTACTGCCGCGCTGGCAATTAATACAGACTTAGCCAATGCTAGTGATGGTTTATACAGTTGACTCAATTGAGCCGCTGCCAATCGAATTTTGTTAGATATTTTACTCATAGAAACCTCACGGTAGATTGGAAACCCAGTGGCTTTAGCCGTGGCAGGAAAAGGGACACGGGGTACTTGAGTGTCCCGTCAATACTCTTAAAATCCATAGTTATACCCATCCTTTTGATGAATAGAAAAACAATATTTGTGATTGATTCCTTGAATTAATCCCTGGACTGCTGACACATTAAAACTACCAGATGAGCGAACAGCGACCCTACCTGTATAAGTTCCAACCTTCTTGCCCGAAGTAACAACGGCTTTTACAATGTCGCCTGTCTGGAAACCCTTGACAAACTTGAATCTAGGAACATACCGAGAAGGAAGCCCAAACTTATCTGTGCGACACATCTGCCTTGAACCATGCCCCGTCGCTTTGATGTTTAGGGGCTGATTTGTTAGTACAGAAATAGAGGGCGTATCACCAACGCAAGCAGCATCAAAGAAGTGGGTTTTTGGTAATTCCAACCGTATGCGGTTGAATTTGGTTAACCCACCTGAACCCGTGGCAATTACTTTACCTGTTTCTTTTAGGCGATTAAACAATGTCCATCGAGTTGAATTGACAGCAGAGGCATCTTTTAATGGGCGCTTGGCTTGTGCCAAGATTTTCTTCAAAATATCAGTTTTTTTTGCTAGGAATATCTTGATATCCTGAGTACCTTTCTTGGTATTGCAAGGCTCACAAGCTAAACACAAATTAGATACCCTGTTAGTTCCCCCCGATGCTCTAGGCTGAATATGCTCGACCTGTAGCGGTACGTTTTCTGCACTACAATAAGCGCATCGTCTGTCCCATTTATTGAGTAGATACTCACGGACTTCGTAACCAGCTAATACACCCTGCTGGTACTCGACACCTGAAATCTCTGGATTTTCTATCTGCTCTAGATCGAATCTGACTAATTCTTGAAAGATTGTTCTGACTGGTGCAAGTCTTGATAATCTTTTGACCCAAGTTAAAGTTGTTTCTACACGGTGTCGAAGGCTAGGAGCCAACCAACCTTTGGGACGTGTCCGGTTTAGAAATCTCGCTTGACGATACCTTGTGTGCCGACTTCTGCGACCGCGCCGTAGGGAACGACGTGAATCTAGCGATGCCTTAATTGCTTGACCGCGATGGGTTAATTCAGCTACCCAAATTAGATCAGAACCTAAAAGTATAGCTAATCCAGTAACTTTTGAACCGGGGTCAATTTTTAAGATCGTGGCTGGCGGATCGTCAGCTACCTCCTTCCTCAAAATTATTGTGAAAGGGTACATCCTGAAAACTTTAGCTTTACCAACCTTTAACAGTTTACGTGCTAATGATGGTTTGCATGGTGTTAGTTGTTTGTGTTTGGTATCTAGAACAAAGACGTAGTTGGGTTTTAGGATAGACATTGTTGTGTCTCTTCGATTTCTCGTAATGTTAGCTTCGCCAAAGTTTTGAGGGCTTGTTAGGTTTGCAGCACTGTTTCAGTGACCTTAAAACTGTTTAACTGCAAACGACAGAGCAGGAGACTAGCTACGCATCCACTGGTGTCGTAACCCCCGAAACGGAGTTAATTAAAACTTAGGCTGGTAAGCACGGCTTCAGTTTGTTTGCTGAAGCCTCGTGTCTTTAGACCGGGGTTGCTTACTATCCGAGCATAAAAGTTTGACTCGTTTCTGGAACAGCAGTTGTTTCACATTGCCCGCCTGCTGGAGACTTCCTCCATCTTAGAACACTCGGAAACTCCGACCGCTTTGTTACAAAAATTTACAGTACGTGGCGAGCAAATGTATACAATGATACTTGCGATCTAGGCAAGCTGATGTTTGCGACAGAGAATCGACTTGCCGCCCGAATTAATTAATGTTATTGATGATATGTCAAGGTTTAAATTGTGTATCTGCGCCCTCGACTAGCAACTCAAAAATATTTGTCGCCATCAGCGAATGCCTGTGTTTGCAATTATAGTGAAAGGTACAACAAAATGAAAGGTTTTCTACATCGGGCTAAACTTGCGGTCGCCGTATCTGCGATCGCAGCTACCCTACCCAGTTCACTTGCACCGATGCGCGCACAATCCCAGCCGCTTCTGCTGAGTCAAAATGTTAATTTCAAGCCTCCCAACGTAACAGCCCCCGCCAACCGACAAGGAGGGACACATCGCGGCAGCAAGCTTTGTCCAGCGGGTTTATCTATTACTCCTTTAGTGCCTCCAACTAATATCGGTTTAACCCTAACAGATTCTCCCACAATTTTTGTCTATATTCCTAACACCTCACCCGAAATAGAGTTTACTTTGCTCAACGAAAAGGAGGACAAAGTGGTCTACGAAAAAACCTTTAAAGTTGACAAATCCGGGATTGTTGGAGTTCGTATTCCTGCTAGCGTGGACAACAACAAATCCCTTGAAGTTGGCAAGCGATACGTATGGTCGTTTTCGATGGTTTGCGACCCCGAAGACCGATCGGCGGATGTAGTTGTTAAAGGGTTCGTGCAGCGAATTGAACCCGAGGCAACTCTCAAGAGTGATTTGGCAAATCCCGACCCGATGACCAGGCTCAACGTTTATGCTCAAAATGGGATTTGGTACGAAACTCTCGCTACTTTAGCCCAAATGCGGCGCCAGAAACCGGGGGATGCGAGGCTGACAGCAAAGTGGACCCAATTGTTGCAGTCCCAAGGACTGGAATCAGTTGCAGCTCAACCGCTGGTTGGGCCTCTTTAAATCTCGATATTTCTTGAAGTTTGGTCGGTCTTCCCATGGCGATGTGAAAATTGACCGATTTAGTCGATCGCGCCCGGGGCTAAAACTCCGGGTTAACATTAGAGATGCGGTCTATAAATATTTATACAAGTTGGTGGAAAAATGAAACGTTTTATATATTTTACTGGACTGGCGATGACTGTATTGGCGATCGCCGTTACTCTCCCGAGTTTGCTTACACCGATGCAGGCTGTGCCTGCACCCATTCTGCTGAGTCAGAATGTTAATTTCAAACCTCCCGATGTAACAGCCCCCGACAACCGGCAAGGGGGGACGCATCGAGGCTGTCAGTTGCGGGAAGGTCTATCCATTACTCCCTTAATACCTGAAAGCAATATTGGTTTAACACTAACCGAATCGCCAACATTTTTTGTATATGTTTCTCAACCCGCAGCTCAAGTAGAGTTTGTTTTGCTAAATGAAGATGAATCCGAAGTAGTCTACGAAACTACTATCAAAAATGACAAAGCCGGAATTGTGGGAGTTAGCCTTTCTGAGAAAGGCAAGACAAAAAATATTGAGGTTGGTAAGCGATATGTGTGGTCGTTTGCACTAGCTTGCGATCCTCTGGAGCGTTCCGGAGATTATATTGTTAAAGGATGGATGCAGCGAATTGAACCGCAGGCAACTCTCAAGAGCGATTTGGCAAATCCCGACCCTATGGCTAAGGTGATTGCTTATGCTAAAAATGGGATTTGGTATGAAACTCTTGCTACTCTAGCCCAAATGCGGCGCCTCGCACCCGATGATTCGCGGCTGACGACCGAGTGGACGCAATTGTTGCAGTCCCAAGGACTAGAATCGATTGCCGCTCAACCGGTAGTTCAGTCTTTTTAATAACGACTGTTCACCAATCATTGCTGAGTTTTTGCATAGTCAATTCTTTAATTCTTCAATCCAGTGACCGAAAGCAGCCAGGGTACAAGCCCCCGTCTTTATCCTGGCACAACCACAAAATAGTATCCGATAACCAGTCCCAGGATTTATCCGTGAGGTCGCTTTCTTCAATTCTTCAATCCAAAATCCAAAATCTAAAATCTAAAATCGATTCACTGATGGCTAATAATTTTCCGACAATTCTAGCTCTTGATTTTGACGGTGTGATTTGTGACGGACTAATCGAATATTTCCAAACCGCTTGGCGTACCTACTGTCAAATCTGGAAACCAGTCGAAACAGTGCCAGATCCAGATTTAGCTTTGAGTTTTTACCGAGTGCGGCCCGCCATCGAAACAGGTTGGGAAATGCCGCTGCTGATCCGCGCACTACTGACAGGAATTTCCCCAGAGCAAATTTTGCTAGATTGGCCCAATATAGTACCGTATTTGTTGACCGAAAATAATTTAAAAGCGCAGTCGGTCGGTGCTATGTTAGACGGATTGCGCGATAATTGGATTGCTGAGGATTTAGCTGGGTGGCTGTCTTTGCACCGCTTTTATCCAGGGGTTGCCGATCGCTTGCACTCGTTGCAGGAGAGTTCGGTGAAAGTGGCGATCGTCACTACAAAGGAAGGCCGTTTTGTGCGGGAACTTTTGCAGCTAGCAGGCGTACAAATGCCGTCAGAGTTGATTTTTGGCAAGGAATACAACAAGCCTAAGCACCAAATTTTGCGGGAATTTTTGGCTGCGTCTGGCAAAGATTCGACTATTTGGTTTGTGGAAGATAGGTTAAAAACTTTGCTGTCGGTGAAGCAGCAGCCGGATTTATCTCAGGTAAGGTTATTTTTGGCTGATTGGGGTTACAATACTTTGCCAGAACGGGAATCTGTGGCTCAAAATCCACCAGTTCAATTGCTTTCTCTGTCGCAGTTTGCCGGAGATTTGGCCGATTGGCTGCCGCTCGAATGTTGATGTTAGATTTGTTTAGACTTGTGATGTTTTTTCGCTTTTCAAAGTCAAAAAAAATCCCAAAATTTTACATCTTTTTTGTTGACTTTTGCGGCGCAGACATGGTATTTTAATATAATCGGATGGTGGCAAAAATATTATTTTTGCCACCATCCGATTATAAGATAAATATAGTAGAAACTCCTCAAAAAAGCAAGGCTATCGAAAAAAAAAATGTTTTTTTTCATAGACTATTGCAGGTAATCTTGACCTCAAAAACCAGGTTATTTTACTATTTATGGGGGCGCACACGAAGTGTTTTAGTCGCTCAAACCGCCTGTCTGACAAAAAAACAAGCTTCGGAACCAAAAAATTGAAAAGTGTTTTGATAATTTCTCAGCTTGAAAGTTTTCTAATATTGAGACTTAAAACCCATGCTCGATTTAACTAAAGCAGCCAAGGCAATGCAGGGAATGAGCCAACATTTGAATGTGGAAGCTCAGGCCGCTCGCCAGCGTTTGGAAGTGGCTCAGAATTTGCTGGTAAAGGCTGCAGCGGAACAGGAAAAATTGGTGGAATTGCAAGAGAATTGGCGCGATCGCACTTTATTCAATGCTGCCACGCCGATCGAGCCCTTAGACGATCGCAGCTACATCACCGCACCCCCCGCCGCTCACACAGTCTTTGCCACAGACGGCTCGCAAATTTCCCCCAACCATCACGAAATAGCCTACTGCTACCTGCTAAACGTCGGCACAGTCATGCTGCACTACGGACAAAGCCGCCACCCAGTTTTAGACAGCGTACCCGAAGTTTTCTACAAACCCGAAGACTTGTACGGTTCGCGGCAGTGGGGAATTAGAACCGAAGAATGGATGGGATACCGGCGAGCAGTTTCCGAAGCAATTGCTTTAGCAGAAATGGGCTGCAATTGGGCAAAAGTTAACGACAATAAATTGCCCGCGCCAGCTTTAGCAATGGTAGACGGTTCCCTGATTTATTGGTTTTTGGAACAGTTACCCAGCGAAGCGCGCGATCAAATTTTGCTGCCAATTTTAGAAGCTTGGGACAAGTTGCGTTTAGCAGGAATTCCGCTGTTAGGATACTTAAGCGCTTCTCGCAGCAGCGAAAGCTTATCTTTTTTGCGGTTTGAAGCTTGCACCCACGAAGTACCAGACTGCATGACAAATTGTCCGAACGTCGGATTTGCCGCGACAATTTCTTTCGCCGAAAAAGCACCTTGTCAAGAATTTGAACCTTTGCGGGATGCCATATTGTGGGCAACAATCCTGTCACCGGGACAAAGAAGTCCTTTGTGGAAATCTCAAGCTCGAATTTTAGATTTGTACGGTCTTAATTCCGTCTATTTCTGTTACGTTCACGTGGGCACAGAAATTGCTAGAATAGAAGTGCCGGAATGGGTAGCACAAGATACAGCACAGCTAGATTTAGCATTAGGAATGATGCTGGCTCAAGTACACAAAGGCGGCGGGTATCCGGTGACGCTAGCAGAAGCTCACAATCAAGCGGTAGTCACGGGGGGCGATCGAAGTCGCTTTTTCGCTTTGTTAGAGCAGCAAATGATTAAAGCCGGCTTAAAAAATGTCGGAATTTCTTATAAGGAAACACGGAAGCGCGGCAGTATTGCTTAAAGTAATAAGTAGAGTAGTCCTTGACGTAGGAACCGGGTTTTTACGGCAATACTGCATCCCGGGCTTTAACACAGATAAAAAACCCGGTTTCTCTGGTATTGATACGTAATTTATGTAGACTTTAAATAGAGTTAAAAATGTTATATGCCAATAGAACTAATTATCTTAATTGCTTCGTTACTTGTATCTTGGCTAGTCTTTAATTGGGCGTTTAAAGTGTTGAAAGCCAGCATCGGGACAGCGATTGGTTTAGCAGCAATTGTGCTGACGATGCAGTTATTGTTTGGTATCGGCCCAAATCAGCTTTTCCAACATATAATTCACTTGCCGGAAACCCTGGGGAAAATGATTTCGGGCAAGTGAGCCAATTTGTGATTTGTGATTTTTGATTCTTTTAAATACCCGACTTCTTCCAGAAGCCGGGTATAGGGTGATTCGGAAAATTTTCCTTCTTCCTTCTTCCCTCTTCCTTCCTTCTTCCTTCCGATATTAACTTCCCAGCATTTGCAACTTGTACAAACTGGCATACAACCCTTCTAGCTGCAACAACTCTTCGTGGCTGCCAGATTCTACTAACTGCCCGCGTTTGAGCACTAAAATGCGATCGACATTTCGGATTGTCGAGAGCCTGTGGGCAATAATTATCGCCGTTCTGTCCGCCATCAAACGCTCTAGAGCTTCTTGAATTAAAGCTTCCGTCCCCACATCCAAACTAGCAGTTGCCTCGTCTAGAACTAAAATACTGGGATTGCGAATGGCGGCGCGAGCAAACGCTAATAATTGCTTTTGTCCCCCCGAAAGATTCGTCCCCCGTTCTCGCAATTGCGTATCATAGCCTTGAGGCAACTGTTCGATTAAACGGGCAACATTTGTCTTTTCTGCTGCTGCTTGAATTTCCTCAATCGAGTAACTTTCTCCCAGGCTGATATTGCTCTTCACATCACCAGCAAATAGAAAGCCATCTTGGATAATTACGCCAATGTGCCTGCGTAACTCTGCTTGAGGCAAATCCCGAATATCGACATGATTCACCAGAATCCGTCCTCGGCTAGGTTCGTAAAGGCGGCACAGGAGACGGATAATCGAACTTTTGCCTGCACCGGTGGGGCCAACTAATGCTACTTTTTCGCCGGATTTGATGGTGAAATTGAGGTTTTGCAGGACATATTCGTCTTTTTTGTAAGCAAACCACACGTTGTCAAATTGGATTTCTCCCGATTCAGAATTCTGCGATTTGGCATTTTCTCCCCCCCTTAGTAAGGTGGGGTTGACGGGGGGGGATTGGGGATTGTTAGGCAATAAACGATATTCTGAACTTGCTCCATTTTGATGATTATCTGCCAATTCTCGATCGAACGGAGACAAGTTGTAAGCAGTTGCCTCTGGATGTCCAGTTATCAACAACGGTGAATAACCTGCCCTTCTTCCTTCTTCCCTCTTCCCTCTTCCTTCTTCCTTCTTCCCTCTTCCTTCTTCCTTCTTCCCGCTAGTTGGATCTTTAATTTCGATCGGTTCGTTGAGAATATCGCTAATCCGTTCGACGGCGGTAAATCCTGCTTGAATTGCAGTGAATTTCTCTGCAAATTGCCGCAGCGGATCGAAGAGACGCTGAGCAAATAAAATAAAGGCCGAGAGAGTACCGAAATTAAGATTACCGGCTAAAACCCTTTGACCACCCATCCACAAAACGGCTGCGATCGCCACTAAAGCAATCCATTCTAATGTCGCAGATACGGCTGAGTCGTAAAATATAGTTTTGTCAACTGCTTTAATGTAGCGTTTATTGGTGACGCGAAATAATTCTGAGTTGAATCTTTCGCGGCGGAATAGCTGCACTACACCAATACCCGTCAGGTTTTCTTGCAGTTGGGCGTTGAGTTCGGAAAGTTCTTCTCTGGTATTGTAATTTGCTATGCGATATTGGTACTGAAAATAAATTATGACTGCGGTAATTGGTATCATCATCAGCACCAACATTAAAGCTAGTTGCCACTGCATGGTAAACATGAAAATGGCAATTACTAAAATTGAAAATAAATCGCTGACAATGCCGATCGCTCCTGAAGAGAAAACCTCTCCCAAAGCTTCTACATCGCTGGTGAGGCGAGTCATCAATTTACCGACAGGAGTGCGATCGAAAAATCTCACTGCTAGCGATGTGACGTGGGCGAACAAATCATTTCTAATATCTGTAGTAATTATTTGCCCTACTTTCGTGACTAAATAGCCTTGAAGTGATTGCAGTGCTAATCTAAGTGTTATAGTTAGCATCAGCAAAATAGCCAAAATATTCAATGCAGCAGATAGCGACAATCCTCGCAAGAATTCGTAGGTAGGTTCCGAGCGAATTACCGAAATTGCCTGTCCGATGAGAATGGGTTGAATTGCTCCTGAGACTGCTAGCGGTACTAATAGTGCGATCGAAATAATCAGCAAGCGTTTGCTGCGGGTTGCATAAGATGCCAACCTCAGAAATAACCGCCAGTCTGTTTCCTGGCCGGATTTGTTTTTGGTGTCTGCTACTGGTGAGGAAATTGTCATCCGATTTTAGATTTGAGATTTTAGATTTGAGATTGCAAAAGCTATTATGCAGCTAAATTCGGCGGCTTTTGCTGAGGATATCGAGCTTTTTTTTCGCTGCGCGGCTTGTAGGGCGGGCGGGCGATATCAGTTCGCTCAGCTTTGATCAACAAAGCTGTACAATATATCCAGCTAACAATTGTAGCAAATAGAGTCAGTTAAATTAGGAAATCTTCTACAGAGCCAGCAAATTATCGAACCCGACAGCACTCAGTCGCCCATATTTATTACAACACCGGATACCCGCTCCTTGCCACTTTATGCCTTTAGACATAGAGTTCGCCACTGGTTTTATTTGCTAGTCAAATGCTGGGTTTTCAAAATGCACTTCACTGCCTTGAAGAAATTGATTTTACATTTCACCGTTGCGCCAAGGAAAGTGTATTAGACTTTTTACTGATAAATTATGCAAGAGATAGAGACAGCCCGATTGTATCTGAGACAATTTACGCCCGACGACTTAGATGAGCTGTACCGCATCTACAGCGATTCAGAAGTGATGAAGTATCTGAGCGAAGGCGTCAGAAATAGAGAAGAAACAGCAGCAGACTTATTTCAGATAATTGCTGATTGGGAAAAACACGCTTTCGGTTTGTGGGCTGTTGTCAATAAACAAAACAACCAGTTAATCGGCGACGGGGGGCTTCGATTTTTAAGCAAAACACCTGAAGTAGAAGTCGGTTACGTGTTAGCAAAAGCGTATTGGGGGAAAGGTTTAGCATCGGAAGTTGCAGCGGCCAGCATCAAGTACGGATTTGAAGTATTGAATTTAGAAAAAATTATCGCAGTTGCAGATGCCGAAAACATCGCCTCGCGGCGGGTAATGGAAAAAATGGGGATGAAATACCAGTATAACTTTGACGCTCCCGATCGCGATCGAGTATATTATTCGATCGCAAGACTCTCATATTTTATTTGGAAGGAAACCCAACCAAAATGTTTGTAGCAAGACTTATCAAAACTGGTATCATAATCTAGTGGTAAAAATTATATTAATCATGCAAGAGATAGAGACAGCCCGATTGTATCTGAGACAATTTACGCCAGACGACTTAGACGATCTGTACCGCATCTACAGCGATCCGGAAATAATGAAATACCTCTCAGGAGTTAGAACTAGAGAAGCAACAGAAATCGCTATTTATACCATGCTCAAACGTTGGGAAGAAAACAACTTCGGGATGTGGGCTGTAGTACATAAAATAGACGGTAAAATGATTGGTCGCTGCGGACTATGTTTTCTGGACAAGACACCGGAAGTTGAGCTAGGCTATACCCTCGACAAAGTTTATTGGAATCAAGGATTGGCGACAGAAGCATCTTTTGCTAGTCTCAACTATGGATTTCAAATATTAAAGTTGGAGAGAATAGTTGCGATCGCCCGCCCAGAAAATATCGCCTCCCAGCGGGTGATACAAAAAGTTGGCATGAAATATGAAAAAAATGCTCATTATTACGAAACTGATGTAGTATATTATTCTCTTTCGCGAGAAACTTACCAGTCCCAAGTATCTTCGTAGGGTGTGCATTGCACACCTTACTACTTTTAAATTACTCACATTGCAATTTGTCATTATTGCCGGCTGACAACTACGAAGTCCTTTGCAATTGCTTGTTAACTTTTTGAATTTTTTTAGCAAAATACTCTTGTCTGTGTCCCAATCTTTTAGCCACGTCCAACCCTTTTTGATAGGATTCCAAAGCTTTATCGTAAGCCTTCATCTCTTGATAAACTTGACCGATATTGTCGTAAGTGTTCATCAATCCATAGAAATTGTCAGCCCGCTCTTCTAACAGCAACTGCATTTGATAAATCCGCAAAGTCTGCTCCCACTGTTTTTGCGCTCGGTAAAGCAATGCTAATTTATCCAAAGCTTCGCTAGCTTGGGCATACTGTTGAATGGGGACTGCTAAATTGTATGCTTCCTGATAGTATTGAGCTGCTAAATTGATTTGGCCTATGGTTTGATAATCGCTGGCGATCGCAATTTTGATCGGTGGTATAGCACTCGGGTTTTGTAAGTTAAGATACACCGATGCTAGTTTTTCTCTGGCTGCGATCGCCTTTAGGGGTTGTTTCGACTGCTGGTAAACGTAAGCCAACTGTCTGAGAGTATCTACCTCTGTTGGAGGAGTTACAGGCTGCGGCGGCGCGCCGTTTCCCGCAACTACAGCAGAAGTTGGCACAGCAGAATTAGCAGCAAATAAAGCGCGGTTTTCCTGAATTAAAGTTGCCAATTCCTCATAGACGGGAGCAGCTTTATCGTAACTCAACCAATTGATGTGAATGAGCCCGATCGCCTTCAAAATCTGACCTTCAGCCAATATATCTTCGTTTTGGCGGGCATTTTCGAGAATTTGTTGGTAAACTTCTACAGTCGGGCCTTTAGCGCGCACCTGCTGAAAAGCAGCAGCAAAGGCGGGGAGCAACTCAGTATTAAGTGGTACTTGGGATTTGACTTCTTTTTGAATTGCTTGCAACCGTTTGGTAATAAGCTGTAGTTCGAGGTTTTTACCGTTACTCCAAGCAACGCTTCCCACCCGACTCAAAGCAGCAATTTCCGCGGCCGGCCCGAGATACCTACGCAGCCGCAATTCTCGGAACCAAATTTCAAAAGCACCAGCCCCATCTCCAGCTTGCTGTTTAGCCGCTGCTTCTAAGTTTAACTGCTCCAAAGCCGCTGTCAGTTCGTCCCGCTGAGTGCTGCTCAAAGATTCGTTAGCGGGAGCTAGGGGATCGGGTGTGGTAATTTCTAGAGGATTAGGGGAAAATTGATCGAGGCCTGGTGGATTAGTTTGGGCGCTAGCAATAGAACCAGCACACAGCCACAAGAAAAGCAAGCACCCAATTGGCACAGAACTTCTCATTCTCAAAATTTGGTTGCCGCGATTCGGCATCTCTTCTGGAAACATCAAGTTTTGCATATCTACAAAACGGTATAAATTATGTCACAAAGATGGCACAAAAGCAAACTGTTCAACAAGAGCAACAAAATAAAAACTACCGCACTGAGCAATTATGAGGATTTAAAGACGCTGGGCGATCCTCTTCGAGGGCTTCGCCAACGTATTTTACGCTTATTGAGTCTAGCCCTAATTCTTTTAACTGTTTGCACAGCTTGCGCCCCCCCTCCCGCAGTTGCTAGAGACCGCTCTTTTCCAGAAAAGTCCCTAGAATTTTTGGGCGAGTACCAATTGCCAAAAATGAATTTTGAAGGAGCACCAGTCGGCGGTTTGTCAGGAATTACCTATGACCCCAAAGGTATTAGCGCAGTCAATTCCAAAGCTTATCGCTTTTACGCTCTTTCCGACGACCCCAGCGAAAACGGAGAAGCGAGATTTTACAGTCTCAGACTCGACCTCACATCAAGCGATCCAGCAAATATTCGCCTGAAAAAAGTTACCGTTGAAGGCGTTACATCCCTCAAAAAAGCAGAGGGTGAAACCTTCTCTTGGGGTTCCATCAATCCCGAAGGCATCGCCCTTTCTCCCCGCAATTCAGTATTTGTCGCCAACGAAGGTGTTACTCATGTTGGCATCCCTCCTTTTCTTGGAGAATTCGACCTCAAAACAGGGCAAATGCGGGGAAAATTGCCGATACCAAAGCGCTATATTCCCGATGCCAGCGATGAAAAACAGAAGCAAGGAGTGGTGGACAATTTAGGTTTTGAATCTTTAACCATCGACCCAGAAACCTTTAGTCCGGGCGGTCTCGATCCGTTTCGTTTGTTCGCAGCTACGGAAGCGCCGTTAATGCAAGATTTAGACCCGGAACAGGCAAGTAAACTCCGTCTTTTACATTATATTATCGTCGATAAAACGCCGCAATTAGTCTCAGAAAATCTTTACCCTCTCGACCAAGTTCCCATGACTATTTTGAACGGTTTAACAGAATTAGTAACTGTCGGCGGTGGTCAGATTCTGAGTTTAGAACGTTCTTTTGGGCTGTCGGGATACAGTGCTAGGATTTATCAAGTAGCGCTTGGGGCGGCTACAGATACTTCGAGAATCCAGAGTTTTAAAGGGCAAGTGACAATGGTCGAACCTGTTAAGAAAAAGTTGCTGCTAGACTTAAGCGAACTCGGAATTCCGCTGTACAATTTAGAGGGAATGACCCTCGGGCCGCAGTTGCCAGATGGCAGTAAAAGTGTAGTTTTGGTCAGTGACGACAATTTTGATGAAGCGCAGAAAACTCAGTTTCTTTTATTTAGCTTGAAGGGTCAAGGTTAGGTCATAAGGGCGGGCGAGAAGCCCACCCCACCCCACAAAAATATTTATTGTTTGTGAAACAGGCAGGAAAGCTTATTGAGGAAAACCGTACCATAAAATTCACTCTTTGTGGAACAGGCATCTTGCCTGTTCATAAAAAAGTTAAATCAAATTTCTCCAACTATAAAATCCCCAAATCATGCCAAGTCGGAACACTTTGCACCTGCCAGAAATCGAACTTTCATACCTAGAATGGAAGCCAGAAACAGGGAAAACAAAAGTCCCGCGTTTGCTGCTGTTACACGGTTTAGCAGATAGTGCGTGTGTCTGGAGTAACTTGGGCAATTATTTCTCAAACCGCTATCATATTGTAGCGCCAGATATGCGCGGTCACGGAGAGACTAGCAAACCGAAAACAGATTATACTTTTGAAAGTGCGATCGCAGATTTAGAAGCTTTGATGGCACATATCAACTGGTCTGACGCACACATTTTAGGACATTCTTGGACGGGAAAACTAGCAGCGATTTGGGCGAGGCAAAATCCCGATCGCTTTTGCAGTATGATTTTAGTAGACCCCATCTTCATCACCAAACTGCCCGCCGCGATGAAACTCACCCTGCCAATTGTTTACCGAAAATTAGACTGTCTCAAATGTGTGGGCCCGTTTGCGACTTTAGCCCAAGCAGAAGCAGCAGCAAAACAATCGGGAGAATACGCAGATTGGAGTGAGGTGCAGCAAATGGTATTCCAACACCAAATCGAACAAAAATCAGACGGAACTTGGGGCAGTAAATTTGCGATTGCAGCCAGAAATCAGATATTTGCCGAAGTGATGAAAGTTGCCGGTTTAATTGAAAATATTGAGATACCGACTTTGTTTGTACAGCCGGAAAAAGGCGTAAATCGCATGGCTTGGCAAATGCAGCCATACAAGAGATACTTAAAAAATCTTACCGTTGCAAAAGTACCCGGGAATCACTGGTCTTTTTTGACTCAACCAGAAACTTTTAATCAAACTGTGGCAGATTTTTTAGAGGGTGCAAGACAGTGAATGTAGAAATTATCGCACATCGGGGATTTTCGGCGATCGCCCCCGAGAATACTTTAGCAGCTTTTGAACTGGCGATCGCCCGTGGAGCTCATTCGATCGAATTTGACATCCAGCTATCCGCCGACAACGTACCAGTGATTTTTCACGACGCAACATTAGATAGAATCACTGGAGTTTCTGGCCAAGTTAGGGAAAAAACTCTGGCTGAATTGCAAACACTTAGTGCGGGAAAATGGTTTAGCGAGGAATTTTCACAAGAAAAAATTCCTACTTTAAAAGCCGCATTAACCATACTCCAAAAGGTTGACAAATTTCTTTACTTTGATGTCAAACCTCACTGCCAGTGGTCTGACCCAGATGTAGCGGATTTTGTCAATACTTTGAAGGGCGAAGAAATCCAACACAAATGCGTTATTACCTCCTTTAACGCTGGATTTCTCGAACAAGTGCGGCGACTATCTGGCGATTTGGCGATCGGACACATTGTTGCTAATCTAGAAGCGTACAAAACTCAATTTGCTCAAGCGGTGGCGCATCAGGATAATTTGATTAGCAGCCAGTATCGCGTGTTGCTGGAAAACCCCGCACTAATTCAAGAAAGCCGGAGTCAGGGAGTTGACATTGTGGCCTGGACGGTGGACGATCGAGCAGATATGCAAAAGTTAATTGATTTGGGTATAACGCGGGTAGTCACTAATTGTTTGATATAATTTGTTTAACTTGATATCTTGCACCATTATCAAGAACGGGCAAGATGCCCGTTCCACAAAACTCAATTAATAGATGAATTACTTTCGCACAAGCATCCACGAAATGTCTGGCTATGTGCCGGGGGAACAGCCACCGCTAGGCACAAAAATTATTAAACTAAATTCTAATGAAAATCCCTATCCGCCTTCTCCCAAAGCCTTAAAAGTGCTTCAGGAAATAGACGGAGAAATGCTGCGGCGCTATCCCGATCCAACTGGCAAAAGTTTCCGCATTGCTGCTAGTCAAGTTTTGGGAGTTGCTGACGATTGGATTGTTGTAGGTAACGGCAGCGACGATTTATTAAACTTGATAGTTCGCGCTGTGGGCGAATCAGGGAAACAGATTGTTTGTCCCGCGCCAACCTATGTATTGTACCGCACTTTGGCAGAAATTCAAGATGCAGAATTTGTTGAAGTTCCTTATCCCGACGACTACAAGTTACCCGTCGATTTGCTAATAGCAGCCCAGGGTGCAGTGACATTTATAGCTTCGCCAAACAGTCCATCGGGAACAGCCATATCTGTTGCAGATTTGGAGAAACTGGCTAAAGAGTTATCGGGCATTCTTGTGATCGACGAAGCTTATGTAGATTTCGCCGAAGAAAATGCTTTAAACTTGACAAAAAAGTACAGTAATGTTATAGTTTTGAGGACGCTTTCAAAAGGTTATTCCCTGGCAGGATTGAGGCTGGGTTTTGGCATAGCAAATCCGGTGCTGCTGGCAGAATTAAATAAAATCAAAGACAGTTATAATGTGGATGCTTTAGCCTATGCAGTGGGGGCGGCTGCGATCGCAGATCAAGACCACAAAATAGCCAACGCCGAAAAGATTAAGGCTTCCAGAGCAAAACTAGCCGTTAGCTTCAAGGAATTAGGCTTTGACGTTTGGCCCTCGCAAACCAACTTTTTGTTAGTTAGGCCACCAAACGGCGATGCAGAAAGAATTTATCAAACACTGAAAGTACAGGGAATATTGATTCGATACTTCAATCAGCCACGATTAGAAGACAAATTGCGGATTAGTATAGGTACGGAGGAACAAAATCACATATTAGTTAAAACTTTGAAAGAAATCCTCTAAATAACGATCGCACTAAAATTAGTTTCTAGTGATGACTTTAGTCCTCTGATTTGTATGAAGACTTGCATTCCTGACTACACACAACTTGATTACGAATAATTATTAGGATTATCAATAGCCAACCCTTCTGAATGAGCCATATTCAGCAATCGATTGTCCGCCGAAACAAAAACCAGTTGAGTATCTGGCACGGAAACGAGAGTAGATTGAACGCGCAAAGCAGCCGCTAATTGCACAGCATCATAAGCCCGCAGTGGGTTTTGCATCACCAGTGCGCCCGCTGTTTCTATCAAAGTGCGATCAACTTCAACAACTTCATACTGGTTTTCAAAATCCGTGCGAAAATCTCCCATAAGTTGGTCAACCTCATCGACAGATAGAGTACCCTCTCGTTGACGGCGTGAAAAAGCGCTGCATACCTCCACCCAAGTAATCTGAGAAATCGCGAGAAAGTTACCTGCTGCAGGAACAGTAATGGATTGAATCCAATTACTTCCCAATTCAGGCACATACCGTTTAACCAAAGCGCTGGTGTCTAAGAAATAGGCATTTACCACGGGCCGCGATCGTCAATAACGATTTCAGAAAGAGGTTTCCCCACTCTTCCCTTGAGTTTTTCAAACAGTTCGCGCCGCTTTTGTTCTGCCGCTGCATCTAGCTTAAACTGTTTTGTTGGCAAACCCATCAATTTTCGTACATCCATCAACTTAATCGCCTTTTCGCGATCGCCATTGACTTCTTCCGGCGAAACTTCCGCTACAATTGTGATTTGCACAGTTTCCCCATCATTCAATGACAAAGGACTCATGGGACGAAAAACCCCGTTTTCGTAGATAGCAGTAATAGTTTCTGGCATAATTAGCCTCTTAATTAAATGCTTTGACTTATTGTACTTCTTTTAATTACTTCGTTGCCACCACAGCCAAATTCCAAGCCAAGCGCTTCATCAAAGGCCACTTTTTCAAAAACCCATCCAACCCTTCTAACCGAGAGTATTCCGGTTTCAGTCTCTCTTGTTCAATGATAATCTTTTTCCAATAACGCTCCTCATTGGGATGCACTTTTTCAATCAAATAAAAACGCAAAAAAATCCACAGCGATGTCAGCCAAAACGTATCGTAAGCCGTCTCGGAAAACAAAGACTTGACAAAATTCACAATATTAATATCCAAAGGAGTTTCATCCTCAGTCCGCACCTCAGTAGCCATCCTGCGGTAAACATTAATCACCGGATTGTGCTTCATCGGGTCCCAAAAACAAGCTTTACCCCCAGGCTTCAGCACGCGGTGCATTTCGCGAATTGCCTTTTCTGGTTCCGGCAAATGGTGCAACAAATTAGAAGCGTAAACAATATCAAAACTGTTGTCGGGGAAATCCATAGCCATTGCATTTACTGTGCAGCCCTCTATTTTGACGCCGTTTTTCTCAGCCAATTTTAGAGCAACTTCTACCATGCCCTGAGAATAGTCCGCAGCCACACAATTCGCACCTTTTTTAGCAAAATAAACGCTATTTTCTCCCGCGCCGCAGCCTAAATCTAACAGGCGTTTGCCTGTAATATCGCCCATTTGCTCGACGATAAATCTATTTTCTGGGGCGGTGCAAGCTTCAAAGTAATCATTGACTCGAATGCCGTCAATATCGATCGTCGATGCCCAAGCATCGTGGAATTGCCGCTCTTTTTTTAAAGTTTCGTCTTGCATTTTTCAAGAGTTGATTATTAGTAAAAAAAAGTAATTTTAAACCGCAGATAAACCCGGAACAACGCAGATCAATTGATATTTATCTGCTTCGATCAGGGTTCGTCTGCGGTTTGTTTCAACAAAAAAGGCTGACAAGAAATTTATTAGCGCTGTGCTTCTACAACCACTTGATTTCCGATCGGAGTTGGTTTTTCGGAGGATTTTTCAGCACTATGCTGCAATGCCTGATACAGCCGATTTAAAGCGCTGATGTAAGCTTCTGCAGAGGCTACGATAATGTCGGTATTTGCCGAGTGACCGGAAAATACTTTGCCTTCGTGGCGCAAGCGAATTGTTACTTCGCCGATCGCATCAATTCCTGCTGTCACCGACTGTACAGAAAACTCGATCAACTCGTTCGGTACGTTTACCACTCGGTTAATTGCCCTGTAAATCGCATCCACAGGCCCAGTGCCGATCGCAGCATCGGTCAATTCTTCCCCCGCCGGATTCCGCACTGTGACGGTTGCGGTCGGCCGCGATTTGTCACCGCAGGAAACTTGCACCAATTCTAACCGGAACAGTTCCGGTGCTTGGTGCACTTCGTTGTTGGCGATCGCCTCTAAATCCCAATCAGTAATCTCTTTTTTCTTGTCGGCTAAATCTTTGAACTTGACAAAAGCCTTATTTAGCTCATCGTCGGCCATTTCAAAACCCAACTCTTTCAAGCGAGTGTGAAATGCGTGGCGGCCCGACAATTTCCCCAAAACAATTTGATTTTCGGTTAAGCCGATCGACTCAGCATCCATAATCTCGTATGTCAGCTTATTTTTCAGCACCCCGTCTTGGTGAATTCCCGACTCGTGAGCGAAAGCATTTGCCCCGACAATCGCCTTATTTGGCTGCACCAACATCCCCGTCAAGTTGGAAACCAACCGCGACGTTTTGTAAATTTGGCGCGAGTCAATATTTGTCAGCGGTTCCTCAGAATCCGCAGGCCGGCCCAAGAACGGATTATAATATTGACGCCGCACGTAAAGCGCCATTACCAACTCTTCCAGAGCCGCATTTCCCGCCCGTTCCCCAATCCCGTTAATCGTGCATTCTAACTGTCTGGCGCCATTTTTCACAGCTTCCAAAAAGTTAGCAACAGCCAATCCTAAGTCATTGTGACCGTGCACCGAAATAATTGCGCGATCGATATTCGGCACATTTTCCTTAATTCCCCGAATCAAAGCCCCAAATTCGCTCGGAGTCGTGTAGCCTACAGTATCGGGAATATTAACAGTAGTCGCACCGGCTGCGATCGCCCGTTCTAGAACCTGATACAAAAACTCCGGTTCCGATCGACAAGCATCTTCCGGCGAAAACTCCACATCATCCACAAAAGACTTAGCGTAAGCCACCATTTCCGGCACAATTTCCAGAACCTCAGCCCGCGTCTTTTTCAGCTTATACTCCAAGTGAATATCAGACGTAGCCAGAAACGTATGAATTCGCGAATTTACTGCTGGTTTCAGAGCCTCTGCTGCTGTTTTAATATCCTGCTTTCTCGCCCGTGCTAAACCGCAAATTGTCGGCCCATCTTCCGTGCCAACCGATCGGGCTATTTTTTGGACTGCCTCAAAATCTCCCGTGCTGGTGAAAGGGAAACCCGCTTCAATCACATCCACGCCCAATCTCGCTAACTGGCGAGCGATCGTCAGCTTTTCATCAACATTCAGAGATGCACCCGGAGATTGTTCTCCGTCCCGCAAAGTCGTATCGAAAATAATAATCCGGTCTTGACTTGGTTGAGTTTTCATAGCTCTAAAAAGTGTTTTCCTGATTTTTACTTGTCCGTTTTTCTGGATTTTAGCCTCCAGTCACCAGTCCCCTGTCTCGCGCCAATAACGAATAATTAATAACCCCTAACCCATAACTACTGACTAATGACTGCTGACTAATGACTAATGACTAATGACTAATAACTAATGACTAATGACTAATAACTACTGACTAATAATCCATTTTCTCGATATGTTCCCTAATTTCATTTAGGTCTATATACCTATCTGTAGCATTTCTTAACTCTCTTGCAATCATTCCTTCGGTTGATACCACAGTAATATGAGTATTTTTCGAGCGGAGCAGCTCGATCGCCCGCTCAAAATCCCCATCCCCGCTAAACAGCACAACTTGGTCGTATTGATCCACGGTATTAAACATATCCACCACAATTTCTATGTCTAAATTAGCCTTTTGAGAATATCTGCCCGAAGCATCGTCGTAATATTCCTTAAGAATTTTAGTGCGAACCGTGTAACCTAGACTGATCAAAGCATCTCGAAATCCCCTTTGATCTTGGGGGTCTTTCAGGCCCGTATACCAGAAAGCATTGATCAAGATGACATTCGGCTGCGAAGTTTTGAAATATTCGAGCACCCTGCGAGGATCAAAAAACCAGCCGTTCTTTTGTTGAGCGTAGAACATATTGTTCCCGTCCACAAAAATAGAAAGGCGGTTCATTAAGTTTGTCATAGAAACTTAGACCTAATAATTGTAGAAAGAAGTTAATCTAAATATCACATTTTAGCAACATGGAGCTAACTGAGGCAATAGATTAAACTTCAGAAAACTCCATCTCCCCAGTATTTCATATTTTCGGCTCTACCGCCAGAGGGTTCTTTTAAGCCTGCTTGCATTTGAGCGAGGTGCCCTCAAAAAATATACGCCTAGTAACTCAATACCGGCTGCCGTGTCAAGGTTAATGGCGCCTTTAAACTACCGCCGTACCGCCCTACCGCCAAGCAGGCATACCGAAGCGCATAGCAGTAGATTTTGCTCCCCTGATTTCATAGCGCAGAGTACCTCCGCTCAAGCCTTTTTGCTTTCAAGAGCCCAGCGAGCTAACTCTGTCCGGTTGTGCAGACCTGTTTTGCCCAGCATATTGCTGACGTGGCTTTCGATAGTCCGCTGGCTGACATTCATCACGTCTGCGATCTGGCGGTTTGCCATACCCTGGGCTAGCAACTGTACCACCTTTAACTCCGTGGGAGTCAATTCGACATTGCGGCGCGCCTTAATTTTTGGGCCACTCTCCATACCGGGATTTGAGTGGCGAATCAAGCGCGATGCTGCTTTCAGAGAAGATTCTACTTGGGCTACCAGTTCTTCTGGTTCAAAAGGCTTGACTATATAAACGTCAGCCCCAGTGCTCAAGCCTTTTACTCGGTCTGAACTTTGACCTTTTGCGGACAAGAAAAGAACCGGAATCCAGCTAGTGCGAGGGTCTTCTCTGATGTGTTTGACTAAAGTGTAGCCGTCCATTTCCGGCATCATCACGTCGCAGATAATCAAGTCGGGAACTTCTTGTTCTAGTTTTTCCAGAGCGTCTCTGCCGTTTTCTGCTGTAATGACGTTGTAACCCCGAAACTCCAAGTAGTCCTTGACCAGCAAGATCAAGTTGGGGTCGTCGTCAACCAGCATCAGCCGTTTTTGCTCTCCTGAATTATTGTCCTTTGTCATGTTTATTCCCGCTAAAGTATCCCGCACGCTTCCTTGTTTTCACTTCTGTTTTTTCCGTCAGTCCCCCGCCACCAGGCTGGGAGTGGAGGACGACGGTCGGCTGAAGCGATGGCGGTGAGGGAAAGCGGGGCGGGTATTACCGCTTTCCAACCTATAATTGAGGGCTGTTCGTGAGTGTCTTACGACCTGGAATGCAGCCCAAACCTGTAATTCACGATCGCCCTATCAAGATCAGCCTTGATTGATTGCAGACTCCCTAACAGAGCCCAAGTTAAATATTTAATCTCGATCGGTTCAATTTCAGGTTAATGCCCCGGTTTTAAATGATACTTCTGATATAGAGAAATTTAAGCAGACTCCCTACTTACGTATTTAACTGCTTCTAGTGTAGTTTGGCAACCTGCTTAGTGTCTGCCACTGAGAAATTTTTGCACAAAATTTCACAGTTCCTCCGATCGATTTTTTTTACTGTACCTTTTGAGAAACACAAGGAACACGGGAAGCTGCACGAAGACAATCACCTACCTACAGTTTTATTGAACTGTAGCAGGTGCGATCGCCCGGACGCCAAACTGTCTCAAATTCTCACCCTTAACCTTAAATTTAACACTTTACCTATAACCCTGTACTTTAAACAGCGCTACACTTAAATGTTTGGCTCCGCCTCACGAGGCGCAGGCAAAGGATGAGTCAAGAAAGCGTATTCTTGAACTACCTTTGAGTTTAGGAGATGTTCCTGAATAATTCTCTCAATGACGGGTGGAGTAACGTCGCGATACCACACTCCGTCTGGATAGACTACCATAATCGGGCCAGACGCGCATACTCGCAGGCAATTGGCTTTCGTGCGAAAGACGCAGGTTGGCCGATCGGCACTTGGCTTGTCCAACCCCAATTCTTGCAAGCGTTTTTTTAAGTAATTCCACGCCTCCAGACTCGTTTGCCGATCGCAGCACTTGGGCACGGTTTGGTCAGCACAGATAAAAATATGTCGCTCGATTTGAGCGATTCCCAGGCTTTGGACGCAAGCGCTCAAGCCTTGGCTGCAAGATTCATCGTTATTTTCAAGCATTTTATTCATTCGTCAACAGTAATTGGTTAGCGATCGAAAGTCATCACCACAGCCCCCACTCCCGCTTCCCCCTCTCCGGAGCGCCCACTCATGGTCGGTTCGGGAACCCGTACTGACAACTAAGTTGCGATCGACCCTGACTAAAGCTAAATTAGCACTCAGGAGTCGAGAGTGCTAATATGTCAGTTGTAAGTAGTCCGCTGTTGCTTTCATCGTGACCCCTGACGACTGACTCACGACAATCTGTAATCTGGAGATTTATTTATGGCAGCAGTATCACTGAGTGTTTCTACCGTTAAACCGTTAGGCGAGCGCGTGTTCGTAAAAGTAAGCGCTAGCGAAGAAAAAACCGCCGGCGGCATCCTTCTGCCCGACACAGCGAAAGAAAAGCCCCAAGTAGGCGAAGTCGCGGCAGTGGGCCCTGGCAAGCGCAATGACGACGGCACTCGCACTGAAATGGAAGTCAAAGTCGGCGACAAAGTTCTCTACTCGAAGTACGCCGGCACCGACATCAAACTCGGCACAGACGAATACGTCTTGCTTGCAGAAAAAGACATTCTGGCGATCGTTAACTAATTAATCATTAGTCATCAGTCCTTAGTCATCAGTCATTAGTTTAAAGCGAACGCCGCCAAACAACTAATGACACGGGACAAATGACTAAAATCCATCATCCCCAATCCAAAATCTAAAACCCTCTCATCCCCAAAAACTATGGCTAAGCGTATCATCTACAACGAAAATGCACGTCGCGCCCTCGAACGCGGTATGGACATTCTGGCCGAAGCAGTGGCCGTAACCCTCGGCCCCAAAGGTCGTAACGTGGTTCTCGAAAAGAAATTCGGAGCTCCTCAGATCGTCAATGACGGTGTTACCATCGCCAAAGAAATCGAACTAGAAGACCACGTAGAAAATACAGGCGTTGCCCTGATCCGTCAAGCAGCTTCCAAAACCAACGACGCAGCAGGCGACGGTACCACAACTGCTACCGTTTTGGCTCACGCAATGGTCAAAGAAGGTCTGCGTAACGTAGCAGCCGGCGCAAATGCGATCGCCCTCAAGCGCGGTGTTGACAAAGCAACCACGTTTTTGGTAGAAAAAATTGCCGAACACGCCAAACAAGTAGAAGATTCCAAAGCCATCGCTCAAGTCGGCTCCATTTCTGCTGGTAACGACGATGAAGTCGGCCAAATGATTGCTAACGCAATGGACAAGGTGGGCAAAGAAGGCGTGATTTCCCTGGAAGAAGGGAAGTCTATGACCACCGAATTGGAAATCACCGAAGGGATGCGCTTCGACAAAGGCTACATTTCTCCCTACTTCGTCACCGACACCGAACGGATGGAAGCGATTCTAGAAGAACCTTTCATCTTGCTGACAGACAAGAAAATTGCTCTGGTACAAGATTTAGTACCCGTGCTCGAACAAGTAGCTCGTTCCGGCCGCCCGCTGTTGATCATTGCAGAAGACATTGAGAAAGAAGCTCTAGCTACCCTCGTTGTCAACAAACTGCGCGGTGTGTTGAACGTCACTGCTGTTAAAGCACCTGGTTTTGGCGATCGACGCAAAGCCATGTTAGAAGATATCGCCGTATTGACCGGCGGTCAACTAATCACCGAAGATGCCGGTTTGAAACTGGAAAACACCAAGCTCGACATGATCGGCAAAGCCCGCCGCATCACCATCACCAAAGACAGCACCACAATTGTTGCCGAAGGTAACGAAGCTGCCGTCAAGTCCCGCTGCGAACAAATTCGCCGTCAAATGGACGAAACCGAATCTTCCTACGACAAAGAGAAGCTGCAAGAACGTTTGGCCAAATTGGCTGGCGGCGTCGCAGTCATCAAAGTTGGCGCGGCTACCGAAACAGAAATGAAGGATCGCAAACTGCGTCTTGAAGATGCGATCAACGCAACTAAAGCTGCTGTCGAAGAAGGAATTGTTCCTGGTGGCGGTACAACTTTGGCTCACCTGACTCCTCAATTGGAAGAGTGGGCTAATGGCAGTCTGACTGGCGAAGAATTGACCGGTGCTTTGATTGTGGCACGGGCTTTGGCTGCTCCTCTGAAGCGGATTGCTGAAAATGCTGGTTTGAATGGCGCTGTGATTGCTGAGCGCGTCAAAGAAAAGCCGTTTAACGTCGGTTTCAACGCAGCGACAAATGAGTTTGTCGATATGTTTGAAGCTGGTATCGTTGACCCTGCGAAGGTGACTCGTTCTGCTCTGCAAAATGCAGCATCTATTGCTGGCATGGTGCTGACAACCGAGTGTATCGTCGTTGACAAGCCTGAACCGAAGGATGGCGCTGCTGCTGCTGGCGCTGGCGGCGGCATGGGCGGCGGCGACTTCGATTACTAAGTCGATCGTTTGATTACTAATAGCTAGTTTGATGGGGCGGGCTTTAGGGCCCGCCCTGTTTGTTATATTTGGGAAGTGCTTTGGCGTTGCACAATTATAGTAGGATTAAAAAATTGAGCTAGTTAGCAAGTAGCAGGTAGATGAATACTCTATTTTTAGATTTGGAGTTTGGGCCAATTTATGGTTCTTTTAGAGGAAACTATTTTCCTACAGAAATTGGTGCCGTGATATATGATGTAGAGCGCCATCAGCTTTTATTTGAGAGTAAAAAATTATCCTATGATGTATTCCTTGTTATCAGGAAAAATATTATCAATGACATTGGTAAAACTGTTGGATTTTCGGAAAGAGTGGCAAACCTTAAAAGAGGAGAGTATCAGAAAGTATTCGATCCGAGCTATCGGTTAGAAAAGTCTGATCAAGTTATAGCAAGAAAGCTACGCTCGCAATGCCTAGATGAATTACGCGAATACATTCACAACCTGTTTAAGATACATCAAGTTGACCAGATTGTATTTTTTGGTGGGAGGGAGGATATCAAGATTTTGAAAATGGCAAAAGTCAATATATCGAATATTCAAGTTATTGACATACAACTTGTTATTGAAAAGGAGATAGGCTATCTCTTCTCTCTTGAGAAAATATCGTTAATTATCGGATTTTATGCTAAAAATAAATGCTTTGGATCAAAGAATTTTAACTATAAATTGCCATTAAAGTATAAAAATGAGATGAAACCTCATTCAGCATTTGGAGATGCTTGCAGAATTTTCATAGTGTGCAAGGAGTTTTGCGCTGTTAAATCAGAGTTGGTGCAGCAATGTAATATGTACTGCGAAATTAATAAAATCCCTAAAGCGAATGTCAATAGGTTAACAAGCTTAAATGTATTGCAATCCCAACCATCTAGCCAATTGAAAGTAACACTCCTGTTAGAAACCCTCTCTTCAGGAAAGGTTTCTGCTTCTATTTTTGAGTTTCCGCAATGTCGAGTTGAAGCAGCAAGTCGAGAAGAAGCAATTACCAAAATTCAAACCACATTTTTAGAAAGACTTAAGCATATTGAAACTCTTTCCTGGGAAGTCCCGATTCAAGCTTCAGAACCCGCCTGGATGCAATAATTTGCGGGTGTGTTTAAAGACGATCCAGATTTTCAGGAAATTATGGACGAGATTCGTGCCGAACGTACCTCTGACGATGACTCTGAAATCGCTCCCTCATACTACCTGTAGAGGTGATTTATAGGATAGTAAGCTAACATGAATCTATCATTTAAAGATTTAAGGTTTATTATAGAAGCCATTGAACATCAAATTAATGCCTATCAAGAACGTTTGCAGGTAATTGAAGATGTAGATGAGGATGAGGCTGCCGATATAGGGAATGATATTAAATTTTTAGAGCTTCTCCTTGCAGACATGACGACAAGTTTAGCTCAGAATACTGGACGGGAAAAGATCGCTTATGAAGAAGCGCTATCTGAATCCCTAGAAGTGACTTTTGCAGAGTGGGAAACTAGCGAGGCGATGACTGCGGAGGAAGCCTGTAAACGGAGCAGAGTAATTTCAGATCAAACTCTCGAATAACTTTGAGAGAAGGCAGCAAAAACTGATCCGCCTAAGTGCATAATCAAAATGTGGCTTTTATTACCTATCACTAACCAGGCACACCATTTATGAAACTTTACCACACTCCCATTTCCCCCAACTCCCGCCGCGTCTGGATCGCCCTCTTAGAAAAAAACCTGGACTTTCAATTAGTAGAAATCCACTTGGACGGCGATCACTTGCAGCCTGAGTTTGTCGCAATAAATCCTTTTCACCGCATCCCTGTTTTGGTCGATGATGACTTCACTGTCGTCGAGTCTCTCGCAATTCTTGACTATCTAGAAACGAAGTATCCCGAACCGGCAATGCTGCCAAAAGAACCGAAAGATTTGGCAGTTGTGAGGATGGTAGAATTGGTCACGGTTAACGAACTTCTACCGCAACTTTACCCCCTAGGCAGTGAAAAACTGGGACGGGGAACTCCCCAACCGCAGGAAATCGAAAAGGCTAAGGAAAAAGTCGATACTGTGCTGACATTCTTTGAAGGCTTGCTGGACGATCGCCCTTTTTTCGCTAGCAACAGTGTCACGTTTGCCGAGTGCGTTGCCGGCACCGTCGTGCCCTTGCTATCTTGGGTTGGTGTGTCCCTAGACGGCTATCCTAAAATTCAAGCTTGGTGCGATCGACTAATGTCGCGTCCCTCATGGCAGCAAACTCAATTCACCGAGGCAGATTTGGCGGCTTTCGCATCTCGGAGACAAAAATTTCTCGCACAATCTGAAGCCTCATGAACGAATCAATTGTGAAGCGATCGCTCTTTTTCCTAGCTGTGTTTACCTGCATCCAAATTCCCATCGCAGCAATGGGGCAGCCCGCCGCCCGATCGAACTACGAAGCAATTAACGCTAAACAGTTCGTTGCCGATCGCAAAATTACCGTCTCCAATCCCAAAGATATCGCAGCAAAACTCTTTAGCAGTGACCAAGAATCTGAAGGCAGAAAAAGCGACCAAATTTCAGTTGAATATCCCACGCGAGAAACAGCCGTAATTGTCCAAACCGTCGTCGGTTTAGCTGACGATTCTGTTGCTGCAATGCGACACCGCATCGAACTCAGACTCAGGCAAAATAAGTGGGAAATTGTCTGGATTGGCCGACAATCGAAGTGTCAACCAAATCGCGGACACCAAGATTGGGCAAGCGGCCGCTGTCAGTAGAAAGGTCGATCGGCTTTTTGCTTAAATTCATTCCTCCCGCGTGCGTTGCGAGGAACCAAGCTAGGACTTGACGCTACTCACGAAAAACAGAGGCACAGAAAGATTCGCTACCGCTGCTTCCCGATAGAAATAAGTTATTCATTCGTAAGCCCCAGAAGCAGTCTGAGCTGGGCGTTGTTCCCCGGCTGCGCGACAATCTTAAAACTATTTTTGGTGTCGATCGCTCTTTTAGTCAAAAAGAGCGATCGAATTCAGAAGTTTACTTGCACATGATCAAATTTCCAGCCGAGATGAATCCGGCCACAGGGGCTGAAATCTCAACCCAATTGCGGTCTTCTCCATTCTTATCTCTCACTAACTGGAAGTTCGGCACAAGCGTTACTTGACCGTTAGCAGCTACGCCACCTTTAACCGCAGCAGTCTTTGAAGGCTCGGTGCGGATAGCTAGACCCCTCGGCGCTACGCGAGGTTCTACTTGGCGGCACAGACTTACGGGACCCGTTGCAGGTGCAGGTGCTGGTGCTGGTGCTGGTGCGGGTGCGGGTGCGGGTGCTGGTGCGGGTGCGGGTGCTGGTGCGGGTGCGGGTGCTGGTGCGGGTGCTGGTGCTGGTGCTGGTGCTGGTGCTGGTGCTGGTGCCGGTGCTGGTGCCGGTGCTGGTGTCGCAGCAGGTGCAGGTGCTGGTGTCGCTGCAGGTGCAGGACTTGGACTCGGTGCTGGTGTCGCAGCAGGTGCCGGTGCTGGTGTCGCTGCAGGTGCTGGTGCCGGTGCCGGTGCTGGACTAGGGGAAGGAGTTTGACTAATTGTGCTGGCTGTCGTGCACGAACCTAAATTAGCCTCATTGTTGGGGTATCCGCTAGCTACATACCCTTTTACGGGAGCGGTAATTGGAATCCAGAGGCGGCCGTCGGAGGCTTTAACAGAAGTAGCGCCTTGGGACAGCGTTACCTGAGTGTTAAGTGGTACACCGCCAACTCTAGGGGATTTGGGGTCTGGACTCTGGCGAACCGTCAAACCTTCTTTGGGAGTGACTTTGCGGCAACTGTTGCCAGCTTGGGCTATTTGAAAAGTGGCGCTATCTTCAAATGAAGTAGTTTCAGCATCCTGACGGGCAGTGGATGTTGATGGGGTGGCAACATTTGCCGCATTTGCTTGCAAACTTCCGGCTGCGATCGCGATCGCGCCCAGCAATGCAGCGGGTTTGTTCCAGTAACTCAAGTTTTTCATCCGTTCAACTCCTCATCTGATCAAAACTATTATCTTTATTGCAGGTCAATATAGCAAAAAAATCGATTTGTCTTCCAGGAAAAAGCTCTACATAACATTTTTTATGGCTGTAAGTCAAGTTTTATCTATATAACTTATTTTTTGCTGAGAGTTAAGCCAACACAAATTAAGCTGCTGCGCCTATAAATTGCTCGTTATGGCAGAGCGTGGGAGGGGGAGAAGACGAGAGGGGGAAAGCGGGGAGAGTGAGGGAGTGCGAAAGTCAACAGTCAAAAGTTAAATGTTAACTATTTAAATGGGTGAGAGTTTACTAGGAATGCAAGTCATTTGTTGTCCGTCAAGATCTTGTCAGATGTTGGTTAAACCATTTAGCTGCCAGTTGTTGCCGTTGAGTAATATTTTTCTGCATTTCCGGTGAATTCTTGGCAGCTTCGACAGCGAGATGGTGCTTGAGATGCTCCAAGATTCTGAGTGACAGGCGATTGGTGCGATCGACCCCATCGTCCTAGTCGGGTGCCGCAAACCGCATACAGTTCTTCGATCTCGCTGGCATAACTCCACTGTCGATCGCACCTTACTTAAAATTGCGGCAAACAGCGCAAATCGCTAGCATTGACCCGCTGGGTGGCCTCAATTTGATAAAATCTTCCAAAACGGAAACCCATCGGCTTTAGACAGGGTGGTGTTTTTGTGGCTAAAGCCGCCGCGCGATCGGTCAACGACAGTGGCGGTCGCTGTTTCCAAACAGTTTTGTTCCTGTGGAGATATTTCCATTAACGATTCTAGTCGCCGCAACGCCGGCTTGTAGTTCCTCGACTTCAGGTGCCCTTGGTTCTGGTTCTTAAGTAAGGAAGTTGGATGGTTTCTTTATATTTACTCGCTGACGCTTTACTTTGCCTGCTGCGGTTCGATCGCCTGTCTGTTTAAAGATACAAGGGGCAGGTTGAGCCAACAAAATAGACAACCAGCACAAAACCTCCGAACAAAACCAGCCCGCTAAAATCAGAAACCAAATATTGGTGCAATTTCTGATTTAATTATATTGATATAGCAACCGCACTCGACGTTTAGGACATTTTTTATTGCTGAAACTAATGAGGTAGGTTCCTTCTGAAGGGGAGCATATTAATGAGAGTAAAAATCATTTTTTTTTAGGGCGAGCGGGAAGCTCGCACGCACAAGAAGAGTAAAAGCACAACTGAGATTCTCTCTTCTTCCTTCTCTCCTAGATAGCTCAAGCTTTCTTCCTCCTGCTATACAATGACCAAAGCGTTAAATATTTTTGCAGTGACCAAAACTACTAACAAAAAAGACGGAAAATCCTCTAAATATCCCTTGGACGGTCTATCTTTAGACGATCGCAATCCCGACTTCATTAAGCTTTTGTTGCCAATCTGGGAATGGCTGTACCGCTACTATTTTCGCGTACAAAGCGACGGCTGGCACCACGTACCAGCGAGCGGAAAAATGCTCGTTGTTGGTTCTCACAACGGGGGAATCGCCGCTCCAGATATGTTTATGTTCCTCTACGAATGGTTCCGCAGGTACGGAACCGAACGCTTGGCCTACGGATTGATGCACCCGACGGTTTGGCAAGTTTCTCCTGATATTGCTAGCATGGCGGTTCAGTGTGGTGCCCTCAAAGCGCATCCGAAAATGGCGATCGCAGCTTTGCGAAAAAATGCCCCTGTTCTCGTCTATCCGGGCGGCGCCCAAGATGTTTTTCGCCCCCATCATTTGCGCCATCAAATCTACTTTGCCGGACGCAAGGGATTTATCAAATTAGCATTGCGAGAAGAAGCGCCAATTATACCAATAATATCCCACGGCGCCCACGATACTTTGATAGTTTTGGGAGATTTGTACGAACAAGTTAAGCAATTGCATGAATGGGGGATGCCGTGGTTGTTGGGCATCGATCCGGTGGTATTTCCGGTGTATTTAGGATTGCCTTGGGGACTGGGTATTGGACCTTTGCCGAACCTGCCTTTACCCGTGCAAATTCGGACTCGCGTCTGCAAACCGATTGTATTTGAGAGGTACGGTTCGGAGGCGGCGCGCGATCGCGATTATGTTGATGCTTGTTTCGATCGAGTTACCGCCCAAATGCAAGAACAATTAGATTGTTTGGTGGGCAATTGAGAATTGCACAAGTTCGATCGACCAAAAAACATTCTTACAGCCCAGAATCCCCGTCGAAAACTCCCTAACGCTTGGGTTGCGAGTGCGGCCAGGACTGATTTTGGTGAAAATTTACCTGAGCAGATTTTTTCCAAAGCAATGACTGAGGTTATGATTATTATTGGCCGAGTTCGATTGCACTTTTCTCCCACTCGCGAGTCTATAATCATAAACTCAGTTGACTGCCATCTATCGCAAGATAGATTTTGCAATAAACTCGGCGGTAATTCCGTAAAGTTATGCAACATCCAACTTAAAGCAGATACCGTCTCAGATGCTGGATGCACTGTCTGGCCTCCAGAGATTATTGAAAGTCAATAGTCTGCAATGATACAGCAAGTAGCAACCGCAAAAGCGATGGCTTTCTTCTCTTCAAATGCCGACTACTTGCCCACCTTAAATATATTCCAACTGGATGCTCCAGAAAGCCCACTTTATCTCGGGATTGCCGCGTTCAGGCTCTACCTTACTAGCAGCCATCCTGCGACAAAACCCCCGGTTTCACGCCGCCATGACTAGCCCCGTGGGGGGTTTAGTAGAGCGAATGTTGGAAGCCATGAGCGAAGACAATGAGTTTTCCACGTTTATTTCGCCTGAACAAAAACGGGCGCTGATTATGAGCATCTTTTCTGCTTACTACCACCCGCAAGTTGATAAAGAAATTGTCTTTGACACCAATCGCCTTTGGTGCAGCAAATTGCCATTAATTCGGGAACTATTTCCTGAAGCGAAAGTCATCTGCTGTGTCAGAAACATCGCTTGGATTATGGACAGCATTGAGCTACTGATTCGGCGTAACGCCTTTGATGTTTCCCGGTTATTTAATAATCCAGCGGAACGGGCTACAGTATACAGTCGCACGGAGGCATTAAGCCAAGGTTCCCGTTTAGTGGGTTATGCTTATAACGCTCTTAAAGAAGCATTTTACAGCGAACAGAGTGCCTCTCTCCTCTTGGTTGATTACGAGCTATTAACCATAAACCCGGCTAAAACCATGTCGTTGATTTATCAATTTCTTGGTGAAGACCATTTTGAGCATGATTTTGATAGTGTTGAATATCAAGAGCCAGAATTTGATAATAAGCTAAAAACACAAGGGTTACATCAGGTGCGTTCTCAAGTCGAGTTTAAACCTAGAAAAACGATTTTACCCCCCGATTTGTTTGAGCGATTTGATGGCTTATCTTTTTGGACAGATGCAACATATAGCCGCGCCAGCGCCATTGTAGCGAAAGCAAAATTAACATAGATTTTTGACGACTATTGATATCTAAGACCAAGCAAAAACTATCAGGTAATCTACCGTGAACAACCAAATTATTTTCGTAGACTCATCCGTACAAGACTATCAAAGCCTTATTCAAAAAGCCGATGCCGCCCAAATTGTCATTTTAAATAACAATTTGAGCGGCATCGAACAAATTACAAACGCCTTAGCCAATCAAAAAGACATAGACGCCGTGCATATCCTTTCTCACGGCAACCAAGGCAGTTTCCAACTCGGTGCCGACGTACTCAATGAGAATGATATAGAAACTTTCAACACTCAGCTAAAACAGTGGGGAAAGGCTCTGACAGAGAACGGAGATATCCTACTTTATGGATGCGATGTAGCCTCTGGAGAAACTGGCAATAATTTTGTCAAGCGATTGAGTGAACTCACAGGTGCAGATGTCGCAGCCTCTAACGACTTGACGGGAAATGCAGCTAAAGGGGGCGACTGGGATTTAGAAATAGTAACGGGCCAGATTGAATCCGCCGTACCGTTTAATCGGCAGGCGATGGAAGATTATGACTATACACTGGCGAATTTTAATGTCACAGTGGCAACCGATGATGGCACGGGCACTGTAGCAGGTACTTTAAGCAAAGCAATTTTAGATGCGAATACCGCAGCCGGAGATGACACAATTACTCTCCAAACAAATGTCACGTTTACGCAAATTCCGAATCAGCTAATCGATAGCAATATCGCTTTTATTGGTGGCGGTTTCACAGTCAGTGGAGATGCCAATAACAGTGGCATCAATGATACGGGTGACGTTCGCCTCTTCTTTGTGAAGTCTGGAACCGTCAGTTTCACCAACATGACCATGAGGGGGGGTCGTGCCCAGGGCGGAGATGGTAGTGGTGGGGGCGCAGGTATGGGGGGTGGCTTGTTTGTTTATAACGGCACAGTCAGCCTGAATTCTGTCACCTTTTCTAATAACTCTGCCATTGGCGGAAAGGGTATCATAGGTCGCACAGGTGGCAGCGCTAATTTTGTGCCTGTCAATCCGGCTAATAATGGTGCCAACCAGACTGGCAGTAACGGCAACGGCAGTAACGGCAACGGCAGCAACGGCAACGGCGGCAACGGCGGCTACCGCGGCAACGGCGGCAACGGCTACGGCGGCAACGGCGGCAACGGCTTCGGCGGCTTCGGCGGCTTCGCCGGCAACGGCAACGGCGGCAACGGCAACGGCGGCTTCGGCGGCTTCGGCGGCAACGGTGGCAACGGCTACGGCGGCATTGGCTACGGCGACAACGGCACCGGAGGCAAAGGCAACGGCGGAGACGGCGGCTTCGGCGGAGGCGGAGGCTACGGCAGAGGCGGTCGCGGCGGCGACCCCAATAAAGGCCGCCCTGACGGTTACGGTGGCTTCGGTCAGGGTCAGGGGGGTCAAGGTGGCTTCGGTGGTGGTGCCGGCTTCGGCCGAGCCGGCACCTCGTTTTACGAAACCAACGGTGGCTTCGGCGGTGGCCACGCCGGTGGCTACGGCGGTGCAGGCATGGGGGGTGCAGTATTCATCCGTCAAGGTACTCTCATCCTTGACAGCACCACATTTACCGACAACACTGCTACAGGCGGTACGGGTTACGACACCTCCCCTCGAGGCCCCGGTCAAGGCAAAGGTGGGGCAATTTTTGCCATGCGTTCTCTTTCCAGCCCCTCTGGCGTCAATCAGGGAATGCCCACCGCGCTACCTACTGTCATGTCATTTGGAGCAACTTTCACCGGCAACACCGCTGCCAACCAAGCTGGCACTCCCGCTGCCAACACCCCCGCCAACGGTGTCGGCAATAACCAAGACAACAACGATGTTTACGGTACGATTTTAGACAACCCCGTCAACCTTTCAGTTAGCAGTAACGCAGGCACAGAAGCAGACACAACCGCCATCACCGTCACCGCCACCGCCTCCAGTGCCGTTACACGCGCTCAAACCGTTGACTTAGGCGTAGCAGGAACAAGTATAACCTCCGGCGACTACAACCTCAGCAGCACAACCATCACCATTCCCAGCGGACAAACTACGGGAACAGTTACATTTACAGTTGTCGATGATGCGTTAATTGAAGGAAACGAAACTGCAACTTTAACCATTAGCAATCCTTCGGCGGGGATAGTGTTGGGAACAAACACTACTCAAAATATTGCGATTACTGACAACGACTTCGCCAACGTCAACCTCTCAGTTAGCAGTAACGCAGGCACAGAAGCAGGAACAACCGCCATCACCGTCACCGCCACCGCTGAGAGTGCCGTTACAAACGCTCAAACCGTTGACTTAGGCGTAGCAGGAACAGGTATAACCTCCGGCGACTACAACCTCAGCGGCACAACCATCACCATTCCCAGCGGACAAACTACGGGAACAGTTACATTTACTGTTGCCGATGATGCGTTAATTGAAGGAAACGAAACTGCAACTTTAACCATTAGCAATCCTTCGGCTGGGATAGTGTTGGGAGCGAACACTACTCAAAATATTGCAATTACTGACAACGACTTCCCTAACGTCAACCTCTCTGTCAGCAGTAACGCAGGCACTGAAGCAGACAAAAACACCATCACCGTCACCGCCACCGCTGAGAGTGCCGTTACAGGCGCTCAAACCGTTGACTTAGGCGTAGCAGGAACAGGTATAACCTCCGACGACTATCTCAGCGGCACAACCATCACCATTCCCAGCGGACAAACTACGGGAACAGTTACATTTACTGTTGTCGATGATGCGTTAATTGAAGGAAGCGAAACAGCAACTCTAACTATCAGCAATCCTTCGGCGGGGATAGTGTTGGGAACAAACACTACTCAAAATATTGCGATTACTGACAACGACTTCCCCACCGTCAACCTCTCAGTTACTCCCACGACCGGCACCGAAGCCGGAACAACCAGCATCACCGTCACCGCTACAGCCGCCGCACCTGTAGTCGGCAACCAAACAGTTAACCTCGCCTTAACTGGAGTGGCCACCGCCGCCGACTTCACCGGCACAATTCCCACCCAAATTACCATCGCCAATGGGGAAACCAGCGGACAAGTCACCTTCACCATTACCGACGACCAAATCGACGAAATTGATGAAACTGCCAACCTAACTATTAGCAATCCATCGGCAGGCATTCAATTAGGAACTACTACCACAGGTAGTTTCACCATCACCGACAACGACACCGCTGGCTTTCAAATCCTCCCGATTAGCGGCAATACCAACGAATTCGGTGGCCAAGCCACGTTTGACATCCGCTTAACCAGCCAGCCCACCGCCGATGTCATCCTTGGCTTAACCAGCAACAACCCAGCAGAAGGCACGGTTTTACCCCCTAACCTCACCTTTAATTCCACCAATTGGAACGCTTACCAAACCGTCAGCGTCACCGGCGTAGACGATTTAGTGGCTGACGGTGATATTGCCTACAAAATTATCACCGCCCCCGACACCACCACCGCCGACACAAACTATAACAATCTCAACCCAGCAGATGTCACTGTCACCAACACAGACAACGACACTCCAGGCGTTACCGTCACTCAATCTGCTGGCAGTACCGAAGTAACAGAAGGGGGAATTACAGATACTTATACCCTACAATTGAACACCCTCCCCACGAGCAATGTTGACATTACCGTGACGGCGGATGCTCAAGCAGAAGTTAGCCTAGATGGAACGAATTTTGCCACCACGCAAACTCTAACCTTCACAAATGTTAATGGCCAAACTCCTCAAACTGTCACTGTCCGTGCTGTTGATGACACGGTACCGGAAAACAACCATATCGGTGCACTAACCCACGCTATTACCAACAGTACAGATCCCAATTATCCAACAACATTGGCGATCGGTTCTGTGAATCCACAGATTACCGATAACGATATTACTTACAGCGTCGTTGGCAGTACCGCCACTGTGAATGAGGGAAATAGCGGTAGTCAACTAATAAGTTTCACCGTTACTCGCACCGGAGAAACGAACCAAAGTAGCAGCATTGATTTTAGTTTTGGGGGAACAGCAACCACTGGCGTCGATTACAATAACGCCGTTGTTACCGGAACCGGAGTCACTGCTACTGGCAGTACAATTAGTTTTGCTGCCAATGCTACCATAGCAACAATCGCGGTGGCCATTGTGGGCGATCGAATTGTGGAACCCAACGAAGCCCTAGCACTCACTTTAAGCAACGCCACTGCCCCTGGGACTGCTAATATTATCGGTTCTCCAGTCAACACCACGATTCAAAATGATGATACTGCGGGAATTTCTATCAATCCGACTGCCGGATTAACAACCACAGAAGCGGGGGGTACGGCTACTTTTACGGTAGTTCTAGATAGCCAGCCTACAGCAGATGTCAGCATCGCGATGACATCTGATAATACGGCTGAAGGTACTGTAGATAAACCGAGTTTAACCTTCACGAATGCTAACTGGAATACTCCCCAAACCGTCACTGTCACGGGAATAGATGAATCAGTAGTAGATGGGAATGTTGCTTACAACATTGTCACTGCTGCTACCAGTACCGATACTAATTACAGCGGTGTTAATGCTACGGATGTCGCAGTCACTAATACTGACAACGACAGCAAAGGCATCACCGTCACTCCTACCAGCGGTTTAACAACTACAGAAGCGGGGGGAACAGCTACTTTTACGGTAGTTCTAGATAGCCAGCCTACAGCAGATGTGACTATTGGGACGACTTCAAATAATACGGCTGAAGGTACTGTAGATAAACCGAGTTTAACTTTCACGTCGGCTAACTGGAATACTCCCCAAACCGTCACTGTCACGGGAATAGATGAGAGTGTAGTAGATGGGAATGTTGCTTACAACATTGTCACCGCTGCCGCTACCAGTACCGACACTAATTACAACGCAGTTAATCCAACAGATGTCGCGGTGACTAATACCGATAATGACGTAACTCTCGTACCAGAAATTCAAGTCATAGACGGGACAACAGATATAGTTGATGGTACTACAAGTGCTCTCGACTTTGGCAGCGTCATAGTTGGCACGACTCTCAACAAAACCTTTACCATCACAAATCTCGGTACAGCAGTTTTAAACCTCAGCAACCTTACCTTACCAACCGGATTTAGCCTAGTCGGAACCTTACCTGCAACTGTAGCCGCCGGCGCGAGTGCTAATTTCCCAATTCAAGTAGATACGACAGTAGCAGGAAATAAAACAGGTACGCTGCAACTTGTCAATGATGATAGTGACGAAAATCCCTTTGATTTCCCCATAGCGGCCACAGTCACAGCCACACCATTACCAGAAATTCAAGTATTAGACGGAACAACGGATATTGTTGATGGTACTGCAAGTGATCTCGACTTTGGTAGTGCAACGATTGGCGGAACTCTCACCAAAACCTTTACCGTCAAAAATCTCGGTACAGCAGTTTTAAACCTTAGCAACCCTATCCTACCAAATGGATTTAGCAGTGTCGGAACCTTACCTGCAACTATCGCCGCCGGCGCGAGTGCAAATGTGCAAGTTCAAGTCGATACAGCCACCGCCGGAAATCACACAGGTACGTTGCAATTTGTCAATAATGACAGTGATGAAAATCCCTTCAACTTCCCGATTTCAGCATCAGTCACAGCAACAGCAACTCCCGAAATCCAAGTATTAGACGGAACAACGGATATTGCTGATGGTAGTACAAGTGATCTCGACTTTGGTAGTGCAACGATTGGCACGACTCTCAACAAAACCTTTACCGTCAAAAATCTCGGTACAGCAGTTTTAAACCTCAGCAACCTTACCTTACCAACCGGATTTAGCCTAGTCGGAACCTTACCTGCAACTGTAGCCGCCGGCGCGAGTGCTAATTTGCTTCTTCAAGTAGATACCACAGCAGCAGGAAATAAAACAGGTACGCTGCAATTTGTCAATAATGATAGTGACGAAAATCCCTTTGATTTCCCAATAGCGGCCACAGTCACAACCACACCATTACCAGAAATTCAAGTTTTAGACGGGACAACAGATATAGCTGATGGTACTGCAAGTGATCTCGACTTTGGTAGTGCAACGATTGGCACGACTCTCAACAAAACCTTTACCGTCAAAAATCTCGGTACAGCAGTTTTAAACCTCAGCAACCTTACCTTACCAACCGGATTTAGCCTAGTCGGAACCTTACCTGCAACTGTGGCAGCCGGCGCGAGTGCTAATTTGCTTCTTCAAGTAGATACCACAGCAGCAGGAAATAAAACAGGTACGCTGCAATTTGTCAATGATGATAGTGACGAAAATCCCTTTGATTTCCCAATAGCGGCCACAGTCACAACCACACCAACTCCAACCCCGACACCTGCACCCGTACCCACGCCAACACCTGCACCCGTAACCACGCCAACTCCAGCACCAACCACGCCGACACCTGCACCCGTACCCACGCCAACACCTGCACCCGTATTCACGCCGACTCCAGCACCCGTACCGACTCCAACACCAGCACCCGTACCCACGCCGACTCCAGCACCCGTACCGACTCCAACACCAGTACCCACGCCGACTCCAGCACCCGTACCCACGCCTACGCCTGTTAACATTCCGGATACAGAGTGCATTTGCGATAAAATTGAGTATCCCAATCTCAACAAACCCAACGAACAAATTGATAATATTATCAATGGTCGTCCCGGTCTTCTAATTGGTACTCCCAGAAAGGACGCATATTTTGGCAGCAACAGTCCCAATATCTTTGATGCTTTAACTGGCAACGACAACCTATTTGGTGGCGAATTTAAGGATATCTTCAACGGCAATGAAGACAATGACTTCATTGACGGCAACAAAGGAGACGACCTCTTATTTGGTGGCAAAGGAAACGACTTCCTTCTTGGTGGTTTTGGTGAAGATATTATCTTTGGTAATGAGGGCAACGATGCAATTAACGGCAAAGAAGATAATGACTTAATCTTTGGCAATCGAGGTAATGATTTTATCGACGGTGGCAAAGGAAACGATATCCTATTGGGCGGAAAAGCTCAGGATTTAATTCTAGGCAGCGAAGGCAATGATACTCTCTTCGGACAACTCGCAGACGATACTTTGTGCGGCGGTGCAGGAGATGACTTCCTCAGCGGCAACGAGAATAAGGACTTAATCGACGGCTGCGAAGGAAACGATACAATTTACGGCGGTGAAGATAATGATACCTTACTCGGCTGCGTTGGCGATGATTTCTTGTCGGGAGATTTAGGGGATGACAGCCTGATCGGAGGTTTGGGCAACGATACTTTTGTCTTAGGTGTCGATCGCGGATTCGATATTATCTCTGATTTTGTCAAAGGTCAGGACTTCATCGGATTGTCGGGAGGTCTGACTTTTAACCAGTTAGAAATAACTCAAAACAATAATAGCGCGCTGATTAAATTAAAGGGAAGTAGAGAAGTAATTGCTTCGTTAACCGGAGTCACCGCCAGCCTAATTGCTGTCAACGATTTCCGAACATTTTGATCTCATGTCCGCTAAAATAACAGTTATAAATTTGTAGTAAACACGTGCTTCCTCATAAAAGTATGAGGACTTCAACCCTCACTACCAACCACTTTTATCATCCAGGTTCTAGCGGACATCATATCAGGTTAAATAAACGCAGATGAATAGGATTTCATCTGCGTTTATCTCCATTCATCGGTACTGAAAAAATATAATTGACAAAAATAACCTGATTCTGTATAAACTCTTTATCTTAATTCGGTCTTCTGACTTCCGGTGACTAATTGCCCGATCGCCTTAAGCGCAATACTGGGAGAAAAAAGTACCGTCGGCGACTCAATCATGTGCAGAACTTCCAAAAATGCTTGACAAACTTTAGCATCTCCGACCAGCACTTTTAACACCAGATCCATGTAATCAATAATCAGCCGCGTGCCCAAATTTGGTTTCGCACCTGTACTTCCCCGATAGCGAGAATCCTGACTGATGGCAAATATCCACGGAATAGTGTGTAATTTTGCTAGTTTTTGTTGAAATTGTCGTGCAAAGCCTGTTAAATCGCCTTCTGGATACCGCTTTCTTTGCTTTTGCAAACATTCATCTAGCATCTGAGCATCTAGTGCAGCAACGGTCATTCCCTGTCCGTATATCGGGTTAAAAGCGCAAACTGCATGACCGATAATTATTAAGTTTTCAGGGTAACGAGGGAGCCGCTCGTAGTGGCGCAAACGGTTTTCTGTACCTCGATAACTATAAACAGGTGTTATCGCTTCTGCGTCTTTAATTGCATCATAAATTGTCGGGGTTGGCAAAGTGCGGGCAAATTCTAGAAAACCTGCTTCGTCTGCGGGCGGATAATCGCGATCGCCCCCGATGAGAATCACCAGCCAGCGATTGCCTTCGATCGGAAAAATTGCACCGCCACGGGTGCGAAATGGCGGTGCGGTTGACACAAATACTGGCGCAGTGTCTGACAATTTACCGCTGCCTTCATAGATGCGGCTGGCATAGCCGACAAAAGCATTGATAGCGGTTTCTTGCGGAGGTTCATAGCCCAAACTTTTCAACCATTGAGGTGTTTTGGAAACTTTGCCGCCAGCATCGACTACTAAATCTGCATACAAATTTTCTGCATGGATGTTACCCGGGTTTTGGCGATCGCGAAAACGCACCGACACGCCAGCAACTTCCGTGCATGAGGCATTCGCCAGCAACCCCGTTACTGTGCCTCCTTCGAGGAAATGCACGTTCGTATTTTCAGCCAACCGGCGGCGAATTTGCCAATCAAGTAAATCCCGACTGAACATAATTAAATCATTTAGATCCGGGCTAAATTGCGGGGCCCAACCCGCCGGACTAAACCACCCGATCGACTTCGGATTTAACCTAGGAGCACCAGCAGCTACCAGTTCGTTTTCCAAGCCGGGAAACAACTCTTCTAGGATGCTTTTCCCCCGATTTAAAAGGATGTGAAGATGACGGGATTGAGGAATACCGGGGCGAGGTGCGGGTTGTTCAGGAAAAAAATCTCGTTCAACAATACTTACTCGGTCGAAGTGTTTTGCTAATACTCTAGAGGCCAACAGTCCTGCTAAACTGCCGCCAATAATAATTGCATGACTTTCTCGCTGCACTATAGAATTCCTTGAAAGCTAATTTGCTATGGCCTTGGTTGATGAATTGTGAACAATTTGTCGGGGCTTCTGTGCCGACTCTTAATATCGATCGACCAAAGATTTTCCTCTGCCCTTATTTTAATCCGACTTACCATTACTACCATCTATCTCGGATGCGCCGCAGCGCACCTGACTCATACCTGAGAACTAACAACTTCACAACTGCCAATTTACATAGCACAAATATTTCTAAAGTGACAGCCGGCCGCAGACATATTTCTAGACTTCCAACTGTAGGGGGATGCTTTAGCTCGTCAATAAGGCGATGCTTGCCATTGGGGGCATGAGTCTAAAACTATACATTGGTTAACTTGCGCCAATGAGCGCGCGCACCCACTCCTTAACGAGGAATATACTATGTATCAAAATTTGCCAATAAATCCACAACTGTATAACATCGGGTTCTGGCTGGCCCAAGTGCCAGTAGAGCAGACTACTACAAACACAGAAGACGCAGCACTCCTCTATTCCGGGCCGCAATTTTTTATCGCCTTGATAGCTGGAGTGGTACTCGCCTGCGCTTTCCAACTATTGCTAACAAATTTATCAGTAGCCGCGGGCCTTTCGTACATGGGACAATCCCACGACGACGACGGCCACCACTCGGATAGCGGCAGCTCCCCAGTCCGCCACATCGGCCGAAAGGTAGGTACTTGGACGCTAGTTACCGTTACCATTGCCCTATTCTTTGCTTGCTTGCTAGCAGTTAAGCTCAGCTTGATTAGCAGTCCCGGTTTAGGTGCGATCGTCGGTTTAGTCGTGTGGGCAACCTATTTCTCAATGCTTGTTTGGGTGAGTTCCACCACCGTCGGTTCCTTGATCGGTTCCGTCGTCAACACCGCCACATCAGGCTTTCAAGCCATTGTCGGCACCGCAGCCTCGGCCATCGGCGCAAAAGCAGCCAGCAACCAAGTCGTCGCCACAGCCAAAGCAGCAGCAGCAGCAGTGGGCCACGAACTGGGTAGCGCGATCGACCCCACAAGCTTGCGGGAAAACGTCGAAGACTACATCCAAAGCCTCAAACCGCCAGAATTAGACATCAAAGGGATGCGTAGCGAGTTTGAAAAATTGCTCAACGATCCCCAACTAAAAACCATTGCAACCGAAAATTTGCCGAATCTCGATCGGCAAACTCTCGTAGATTTAGTAAGTTCGCGATCGGACTTATCAAAACGCGACGTAAACCGGATTGTAGACCAACTTCAAGATGCTTGGAAACAAGTAGGAAAACAAGGGCAGCAATCAGACGGCATCGCCCAATTAGTAGACTATCTCAAATCTGCCAAATCGGGAGATTTGGTCTCAGATAAATTGGCAAGTAGGGTAGAAAAAGTCCTCAGCAATCTGGGCGGTAATCTGGGCGGTCAAAATTCTGGACAAAGCCCGACCATGATGTCCCAAGCAACGACAATGGCAGTCAATGCTTTAATGGGAATAGTATTGGGTCGCACGGATATTTCTGACTTGGATGTTGAAAAAGTAGTGGGTCAGCTCAAAGAAGCTAAAGACAAAGTTACCCAGCAAACTGATAAAATTAACGCTCAAGTCAAAGGCGAACCCGTAACTTACAGCCCAATTCGTGCCGACGTAGAAAACTACCTACTCAACACTTATTCGTGGCAGATGAACCCCCAAGCCATCGAGCGCGAATTTCGGGACGTTCTCTACGATCCTACGGCCGATCCAGGAACTGTGCGCCGCGAATTAGAAAAACTAAAACAGTCTAATTTTGCCGAAATCCTGGCTAGTAGAGGTGTTTTTACCCAAGACAAAATTAAACAAATTTCCCAGGAATTAGAAGCAATTAGACAGCGCGTTTTACAAACCGTAATCTTTGCTGAGGAGCAAGAAAAATCTCGCGATTTGCAGTGGCGACTGGAAACTTATTTGAAACTGACGCCGAAAGAAGAACTGACAGCAGCAGGTATCGGGAGGGATTTCAAAAAAATCTTAGAGGATTCCGACGCTAGTTACGAACAGTTGCGCGATCGGCTTTCTCCTTACACCCGCGACAGTTTTGTGCAAATTCTCCGAGGTCGCGAAAACTTCGGATTCCAGGAAGTAGAACAGATTGTTCAAGAGTTGGAAAGGACGCGAGATGTAGTTTTAGCAGATGCTAAAGGTCTGCAAGAAGCAGCGCAAGCCCGACTAGACAACCAGTGGCAAAGAATACAAGAATACTTGAAGTCTACGGGCAAAGAAGAACTCAATCCCGAAGGCATCAAGCGCGATTTGAAAACGCTGCTGGACAACCCGGAAGCGGGAATGTGGGCGCTGAGAGCTAGAGCTTCTAAGTTCGATCGCCAAACTTTGGTAAAATTGCTATCTCAGCGGAAAGACCTCAGCGAAGACCAAGTAAATCAGCTTCTCGACAGCACCGAAGAAACTTGGCACAGCGCGCTGCATGCGCCACAAAAGTTGGCAGAAAAAGCTAAGGATCAGTACGACAATACCACCACCGCCCTTGCAGATTACCTCCGCAATACTGGCAAATCAGAACTCAATCCTGAAGGGATTCAGCGGGATTTGACAAAACTGCTGGAAAATCCCAAAGAAGGAGCTTTAGCGCTGCGGGGTCGCCTGTCTCAAGTCGATCGCGATACTTTGGTAAAACTGCTTTCTCAGAGACAAGATTTGAGTGAGGAACAAGTCAATCAAATTATCAACCAAGTACAGGAAACCCTTGGCTCGATTGTGAAAGCGCCGCGCCGTTTGGCAAAGCGGATGCAAAGCCAAGTGCAGGATTTTCAGAGTGTTTTACAAGATTATTTGCGTAATACAGGCAAGGATGAATTAAATCCCGACGCCATCAAGCGCGACTTGCAACTGCTGCTGCATGACCCGAAAGTCGGCGCTTACAGTTTGGGCGAGCGTCTGTCGCACATCGATCGAGCTACAGTTGTTTCTCTGCTGTCTCAGCGGCCGGATATTTCTGAAGCAGAAGCCAATCGCATTGTCGATGGAATTTTGTCGGTGCGTGACGAGTTCGCAATGCAAATTCAGAAAATACAAGAGGGTATTCAGTCGGTAATTGACGGGGTTCTCGGAAAAATTCGGGATTACCTCAATTCGCTCGATCGCCCTGAACTCAACTACGAAGGCATTACGCGGGACGTGCGGAAGTTATTTGACGACCCGCAAGCCGGATTTGACGCTTTGCGCGATCGGCTGGGTCATTTCAACCGCGATACTTTAGTAGCACTAATGAGTTCCCGCGAGGACATTTCCGAAGCAGATGCCAACCGCTTGATCGACCAAATTGAAAGAAGCCGCAACAGCGTCTTGCAAAGAGCAGAACGCTTGCAGCAAGAGGCGCAGCTTCGCCTCGAAAGCATCAAACTGCAAGCCGAAAAACAAGCCGAAGAAACCCGGAAAGCAGCAGAAGTTGCCTCTTGGTGGCTGTTTTTCACCGCTCTTTCTTCGGCCGCAGCAGCAGCAGGCGCCGGTGCTTTAGCCGTCATCCGGTAAAAAAGACTCAAGTTGCGATCGGATTGCAAATAGTGCCTGATATGAGTTTCTACTGATATCAGGCACTAATGTTAGTAAAGGATTTGATCGGAAAGTGGGAACGGGGTCGTATTAATTTGTTGGTACTGTTGAATAATGTTATGGGTAAACCCGTCTACCCGTTTGTTGAGGATTGTGCAAACTGTGAATTTATAAATCTTAATTAGCAGTTTTGATTAATTCAAAATAGAAAAGTAAAAAACTTATTTTTGTGATTGTTGTATATTTTATTTTAGGATGTAATAAATGAAAACTCGCCGGATATTCTTAACCTCTGCTATAACAATTTTTGCAGGCGGTTCAAGCTTCTAGGCTGGATAGGCTTTTGGGCTTATTCCCCTACTCCTGCAACGATTGCTATTCAACGACAAAAATTAAAACAGCTATGGGAATGAGAACCTTTTGGCAGGCCCAACTCGCCGCGCCAGTCCGCTCTCTCCTCAATATTTTTAGGTACAATAATAGTGAGGGTTCTCAACCCAGCACGCCTGTTCTACCAACCGCCCACCGGGAGCATCTGAATATTTGTAAAAATATTTGTAAAAATACTTCTTCTGGCTGCTTGCTTCTTCCTCTTTCCTTCTGCCTCCTGCCTTTTGCCTCAAAACTCCAATTTCTTCTAGCTTGGCTGTGAAAAAGTGGGATGCTCCCCCGCCCGCCTCCCTGGCTGCGTCAGTATCAAACGCGAACTGTTTTGAGTTCGATCGCCCGTTTCCTTTGAAGATGCCGATCGTCAGGTTATAACTTGTAGGTCATAGGTTGTGCATAATAGGGAACTAAAGCTGTGAAAATACTACACTGACTGTGGGGGGCAACATACCGGATACCTTGGAAATACCAAGGGCTTTGCTCTCGTCACCCCAGAACAGTCCAAACACGCAGGCCTGCGATCGCCAATGCTAAACAACCTACGTCTCAAACCTCTCCTGGCTAGTTGCCTAGTAGCACCGTGAGGAGGGCGACGCCATGCAACTCCGAAAAAAAACACTATTAATCATCGGTGCAGCGCTGATCAGCCTGATTGTGGTTCTCTATGCCACTGCATCAACTATTTTGCTGCATGATTTTCACAACCTGGAGGCACAGTACGTCCGCCAGGATGTCGCACGGGCTTTGGACGCATTAGATGATGACTTGTCGAATTTAGACACCAGCGCCCAAGATTACGCCGAGTGGGACGATACTTACTCTTTCGTCGAAACACGGAACGAAAATTTTGTCAAGTCAAATTTCGTCGATTCGACATTTATTTACTTGAGACTAAACTTATTGGTGCTGCTGGACTCCAACGGTAAGACGATCTTCAGCAAAGGTTTCGACCTTAAATCCCAAACCGAAATCCCGATTCCCGAAAGCTTAAAACAGCACTTGACCGAGGCGCTGCTCGACTCACCGACAGTCTATGGCGATCGCCCCGCCGCCAAAACAGGCGTCCTCACCCTGCCCGAAGCCACGCTGCTGATTGCTTCAAAGCCGATCTTTAACAGCAACGCCCAAGGCCCGCCGCGCGGGACGCTGATCGTGGGACGCTATCTCGACAGCAGCGAAATCGGTTTGCTTTCAAAACTAACTCACCTGTCAGTAGATTTTAGATTGCCGAGTTTGGATTTTAAAGTCGGAGCCACTAACTACTCCGCGCACGGCGCCAAGGCCATGGCTCCATCGAGGCAGGATTTGGAAAATCTCAAACTCAAAATTTCCCACCTCAAATCAGTAGAAATTTTAGTCGAGCCACTCAGCGACACCTTCGTCGCAGGATACGCCCTGATTCGCGACATCCACGGCAACCTAGCGTTGCTGCTGCGGGTAGAGACAGATCGCATCATCTCCCGCCAAGGTCAGGCTACCTTGGAGCTGTTTACCTTATCAATACTGGCAGTAGGTTTAATATTTAGCGGGATCACCCTGCTGTTGCTAGAAAACTTAGTCTTGGCGAGATTGGCTTCCTTGAGCACCAGCGTCAGCAACATCGCAGCCAACGGCGACCCAAGCTTGAGAGTTCATATGGCCGGAGCAGATGAACTCTCAAGCTTGGCCGACGCCATTAACCGAATGCTAGAAGCATTGGGCAATTCTCAACTCGAACGTAATGAAAGCGAAGACCGCTATCGGTTGATGGCCGAAAACTCAACCGACATGATCACCAGACACGATCCCAAAGGCGTGTTTGTTTACGTCTCCCCAGCCAGCCGGGCTTTGCTGGGATACGAACCTTCGGAACTCATCGGCCGCGTCCCCAACGATTATTTTCACCCCGACGATTTAGAAACCATTGCCAAAGCTCACTGGAAAGTCCTGGCGCTCCCAGTTACTTACACCGTCAGCTACCGCATCCGCCGCAAAGACGGCAAATACATTTGGTTTGAAACCACCGGCCGCACGATCAGCGATCCCCAAACCGGCGAAGTCCAAGAAATTATCGGCATTTCGCGCGACATCAGCGTGCGGAAGCAAACAGAACAAGAACTGCGAGAAAGCGAAGCTGCAATAAAAGCGTTGTACCAAGTGACTTCGGCTCCTCGTACAGACCCGCTCAACCACCTCTCTACCTTTGATTTGCGCCTCCAAGAACTGCTGGCAATGGGATGCCGGCATTTAGGCCTGTCCGTGGGAATTTTGTCCCGCATTCAAGGCGACAACTATCAAATAATGGCTGTTGAGTGTCCCGACAGGTCGATCGTCAAAGAACAAATCTACGATTTGGAAAAAACCTTCTGCGTGGCTACGGCAATGGCAAAAGAACCGATTTACTTTGAATCGGTAAGATTTTCGGGTTTTTCCTTCAACAGCGACGATCGAGCCTTCCCCATCGAAGCTTACATGGGCATTCCCGTCACGGTGGCAGGTGAAGTTTACGGCACTCTGTGCTTCTTTTCTCCGACTCCTGTGACAGAACCGTTCCGAGTTGTAGACAGAGAGTTGGTGAAACTGATGGCTCAGTGGGTGGGAAGCGAACTCGAACGCCAGCAAACCGACGTAGATTTGGCAAAAGCTCGCGATCAAGCACTGGCGGCTACTAGAGCCAAAAGCGAATTTTTAGCCACCATGAGCCACGAAATTCGCACTCCGATGAATGGAGTCATCGGCATGACCGGTTTGCTGCTGGATACCCCCTTAACTCGCGAACAGCGCGATTTTGTAGAAACTATCCGCAGCAGCGGCGATGCCTTGCTGACGCTGATCAACGATATTCTAGATTTCTCCAAAATTGAGTCGGGCAAATTGGACTTGGAGGAACATCCGTTTGACATCCGCACTTGCATTGAGGAATCTCTAGACTTGGTAGCTGCCAAGGCGGCAGAAAAAAAACTGGAAGTGGGTTACTTGATCGATCGTACAGTACCGGCAACGGCGATCGGCGATAGCACCCGCTTGAGGCAAATTTTAATCAACTTGCTCAGTAATGCGGTTAAATTTACCGAAGCTGGAGAAGTGGTGGTTGCGGTGACTGCCAAAAAGATTTCAGTGTCAGCGGCTAACGCTAAAGAACCGCCAGCAATTAATGGCGAACCGGTAGTAATTAACCCAGCATACGAAATACATTTTGCGGTCAAAGATACCGGTATCGGCATTCCGAGCGATCGCATGGATCGGCTATTTAAATCTTTCAGCCAGGTTGATTCTTCAACGAGCAGGCAGTACGGCGGTACCGGATTGGGTTTGGCAATTAGCAAGCGTTTGGCCGAAATGATGGGCGGCAGGATGTGGGTGGAAAGTATGGGTAGTGTCGCGGGCAATCCTCCTGCTGATTTTAGATCGTCGGCAGTTTTTGATTTGGGATGGGCAGAATCTTGCGAAATTGCCGAAAAATACGCCTCTGGCAAATCTGTACTCAGCAACAAGCCGATCGGCCAAAATACGAAATCCGTTGGCTCTACTTTTTATTTCAGTACGATCGTTTCTGCCTGCAACAGTTGCTTACCAGTTAGCTTGAGCAATTCTCAACCTGAATTAGCTGGCAAGCGAGTCTTAATAGTCGATGACAATGCTACCAACCGCCGAATTTTGACTCTCCAAGCTCAGTCTTGGGGAATGGTGGCTAGGGCTTCAGCTTCGGCTCATTTGGCTTTAGATTGGCTGGCTGCTAAAGAGATGTTTGACTTGGCAGTTTTGGATATGCAAATGCCGGAAATGGACGGGTTAGCTTTAGCGGCGCAAATTCGCCGGTATCCTGATTGCGAAAAGTTGCCGTTAGTGATGCTAACTTCGATCGGCAGGCAAGAAATTAACTCTCCTGCTATGGAGATGGATTTTGCTGCTTTTTTGAATAAACCCATCAAACAATCTCAGCTTTACAATGTTTTAATCAATATTTTTGGAGAACAGACAACTGAATTTAAAGGGCAGCGCACTAGCGGGCCTTTCTTGCAAAGCATACCCGTGCTGGCTGAGGACTTACCCCTGCGGATTCTGTTGGCTGACGATCATTTGGTGAATCAGAAGGTGGCTTTGCAAATTTTACAGCGGATGGGGTATCGCGCGGATGTGGCGGGAAACGGTATCGAAGTGCTCGAAGCTTTGCGCCGCCAGCCTTACGATGTGGTGCTGATGGATGTGCAAATGCCGGAAATGGACGGACTGGAAACTACCCGCCGCATCCGCGAGCAATTTTCAGCAGATTTAACTTTAGAAAATCACACGGGAGAATCAGAAATTTCCGTAACAAATGAGCAATCTAATAATCTAGACTCGACCAAAAATCCCACGGAAGGATCGAAAGTTTTCGCAACAGATGAGCAATCTAATAATGGAAAATCCCGAATCCAAAATCCAAAATTGACTGAGGAGGAATCTAACAATCGAAAATCGAAAATCGAAAATCGAAAATCGACGAGACCTTGGATTGTGGCGATGACGGCAAATGCGATGCAGGGCGATCGCGAAGAGTGTATGGCTGCGGGGATGGACGACTATTTGAGCAAGCCGATCGCCATTGACCAGTTGGTGCGAGCTTTGCTCGGGTGTAAATCTCGATCGAACTCCGCATTCGATCATCTGCAGCCGATTGTTTGTTTGGATGCCCCGGCGGAACAGATCGGAGAAACGAGTGAATTAGAAGTGCGATCGAATGTGGCTGTTGCAGGAAATCCACAACTGACAATTCCCAATTCGCCGACAGTCGTCGATTGGGGTGCATCAAATCTCGATCGGGCTTTGTCACAGAGCCACGATTCCCTGAGTGCCAAGATTATAGAGGGACTGCGAGAAGTGGAAGCTTTGGACGAGGCGATCGAGATTTACCTCGAAACAGCTCCTGAACTGCTGCAAGGCATCTCTATGGCCTTGAGCAACGCCGATCCGCTGGCTTTGCGGCGATCGGCTCACTCTTTAAAGTCGATTAGCGGTACTCTCGGTGCTTTTCGCTTGTTTGAGCTGTGCGAGGAACTCGAAATCATGGGCCGCATGGGAACGAATGCTAACCAGCCTTTACCCGATCCGGCCTGCGCGCTTTTAGAACAGGTTGAGGCCGAGTATCAAAGAGTCGAAACGGCGTTAAAAATAGAAATGCAGTCTGTTGATTGTTAGCGGTTAGAGCCTGTCCGATGAATTTCTCATAAATTCAATTCCACTCCGGGTAAGGCTGTCAATCTGAAGCAACATTAGACAATTGAAAGTTATCTCACCCACTCTAAGGAGGGGACTGTTAACTATTAACTTACTTTTTAGTTACCAAAACCCAATCGTCCGCTGTTTTGACAACCTCAGCATTCTGTAAACCTAAATGTTTTAAAACAGGTTTTTCTAACAGAAAATAAGGTTGAGGAAGAGTTTGCCATTTCTGTTTGAGCGTCGGCGCGTCGGCGACAATAACTTGGCGTTGACTGTAAAAATTCAGCGATGGACGGCTCAAGCGGTGAGAAGTAAACACTTGTTGACCGGCCGGACTTCCTGTGCGGACAATTTGGGCGATCGGCTTAACGGGATAATCCTCCGCCAGTTCCCAAACCCAGTTATCTGAAGCCACCAATACCAGCAGCGTCAGGTAAGTTCCCCAAATTAAAACTAATATAAACTGCCGGTCTTTGCGGTGCAGCAACACTGCCGCCATTGTCATTGTCAAACCTACAACCATCAGCATTAACTGCAAATCACGCTCGGGAGGCATAATTTGTCCCCCGAGCCGTACCCAGCCACTGAAGTACACGCAACCGACGACAGCAACTACACCCAGCATTGCCAAAATCGCGGGATGAGGCAACAAAGAAATAGCATCAAAACGTTCTTCTGCTTCCTCTTTGACCGGCTCTGGCGGCAGCCACAGTTGCTCCCAAACTTCAGCGATATAACTGCCAACGGCAAGAGCAAAAGCTGGATAAATTGGCATAACATACCACGGCAATTTAGTAGTCATCACAGAAATAGCCAGCAGATATACTCCAGTCCAAACCAATACTAATTTTGGCCCGGGAAAACTGCGATTTTCCCAACTCAGACGCAGCCCTTGCAGCCAAAATAACTGCCAGGGCCAAGCTAATTTTAAAATTTCTAAAAGATAATACCAAGGCGGGCCTCTGTGACTGCTCACAGGTTCCGAAATGCGCCGGAAAGATTCGTTAACTAAATTAGTGTGGATGAAATATTGGCCGTAGTGCAGCCATTGGGCAACATACCAAGCAGCTACTGGCAATGTTCCGATCGCCAATCCGCCCCAAAGATACCCAGAAGTGAGGAGTCGCGGGGTATCCCAAACCAAAAAAATACAGCCGATAGCACCCAGCAGCAGCCCCAACATGACGCCCTTAGTGAGGCAAATGAGTCCGAACCCAATCCCCGCGCCCAAAGCGTAGCGCAAGTCGCGGCGCGATCGTAGCAAACACCACATCGCCCCCAGCAAAAAACACAAAACCGCCCCATCCAACATCGCCAAACGTCCATGCCGCACCACCGGTAACAGCGTCAGATAAACGAGGGCAGAAAAAATCGAGATCGAACGCTGCGGAAACAACTCCCTGCCAATGGCGTAAAGCAAGGGCACTGAAGTGGCTGTCAGCATCGCCGGTACCAACCTCGCCGTCAATTCGCTGACACCGCCTGCTGCAAAACACAGCCCGATTAGCCAGTGTACTAGCGGCGGTTTGTTGACATAAGGCATTGAGTCGATCGTCGGATACAGCCAATTTAAGTTGCCGCGCCAAATTTCGCGGCTTACCTGCGCTGCAATGCCTTCATCCCAATCCCGCAAAGCCACGCCACCCAGATTCAGCCCGAAAATCAGCACTGCAGCCAACAGAAAAGCCAGCATCCACACTTTGTCTGTAAAGCTGTCATTCCAGCGATTTTTCGGTTTGCGGCCCAGGAATGGAAAGATTTCTGACATAAGTTAAGAGAGTTTTGAGCGTCCCAAACTGAAGGTAAACTTAGAAAGCAGTTATTTGCGACTAGGAAAATACCATGAACTTGCCTGTAATTATAGATATTATCATTGGCTTAGTCTTTATCTACCTGACTTTAAGCTTGCTAGCTTCGGAAATTCAGGAACTGATTGCTACTGTTTTGCAGTGGCGGGCGGAACATTTAAAGAAGTCGATCGAAGTGCTGATTTCTGGCGGCAGCGAAGGCGCGAAAGATCCCCTGCAATTTAAGCGAGTCGGACAATTGGCCAATTCGATTTACACCAATCCCATGATCAAGGATTTGAATCAGGGCGCGAAAGGGCTTTTATCAGAGGGATTCCGTTCTGTTACGCACCGCATGGGGGATTTTTACCACGGAGTTACGGGTACTAAAAATGTTTTCGGCAATAAATCGAGTGGGCCTTCTTATATTCCAGCCGAGTGTTTTTCGGCTAGCCTTTTGGAGACTTTAAAGGTTTCTAGTTTGCTCAGCTCTATCTCTAAAACCCGATTGGAAAGATTTAAAAATTTACAATTAGCACAAATTCAACAGATTGGACAAAATCTGAGTTTGCCGGATGCTACTAAACCGATTATTGAGCAAGAATTTAGGTGGCTGACTGCGGAGTTCAATCGAGTGGTTGAAGATTATCAAAACAATTTAGCAAGTTTGAACAACAGCTTAGATCGGATGTCGGAAAAGTTAGGATTTTATATTAATGATTCTCAGGTTTATCTACCAGAAACCGAGCTAGCAGGGAGAGAATTTCAGAGGCATATGGCATTTGTAAAGGCTCGTTTTGACAGCAAAATTGAGCGGGTGGCGCTGCTGGGGCAACTGCAACCGAGTTTCAGCAATCTGTTAAATACTGTTAAAAAAAGTCAAGATACGGTAGCAGAAATTATGGATATCAAAGAGGAGAGTCCAATTTATCAACAAATTCAAGAAACCTTGGACAGTATGCCAGAATCTTTGAAACGCAGCCTTTATATTTTAGCGCAGCGCGCTGAAAAAGGCGGCGGAGATACTCAAGAGCAGTTGCAGCGGTTTCAGCAAGAAATTGAAATTTGGTTTGACCAATCGATGCAGCGTGCTTCTGGGGTTTACAAGCGGAATGCCCGAGGGGTGGCTATATTGCTCGGAACTGCGATTGCTGTCGCTGCTAATGCTGATACCATTAATATTATTGATCGGCTGTCGAAGGATTCGATGCTGCGATCGAATGTTAACTTGTATGCTCAGCAGTTGGTGGCAAACAATGCTAAGACTAAATCAAATAATTTAAGCAGTCTGACACAAGTTCAAAAGGATGTCGATCGAGCTTTGGATCAGGTAGCTCTGCCTTTTGGATGGAGCCAACAGAACAGCTTAGATCGAGATAAGCAGGGGAATTTATTGTGGCCAGCGTTGATGGCAAAATTGTTTGGTTGGATATTGAGCGGCCTAGCTATTTCTATGGGGGCTGCTTTTTGGTTTGAGGCGCTCAACAAGATTATTAATATTCGCAATGCAGGGAAAAAACCGCCATCTTCCACAGAATCTTGAGCGGTGCAGTTGCGAGGCCAATCAGCTAACTGTCATACCCTTTTAGATTTTAGATAGGGGAATGAGTGCAGACTATCGAGGTTGGAAGCACCGGCTTACAGTTGGATGTTTTTTTGAAAGTGGTATCACGGATAGGATATCGGATCGATAGGTAATTGCGCGTTTGCCGGAAGTCAGGGAAAACACGCAGAATGTAAATTCCGTGCGATCGCGGATGGCAGTGCGGCAGAAATAGGGGAAACTGATAGATAGGTTAAATAAGAATGAGCGAAATAAACAAGGTAGCTGGCAGCTTCTGGCGGTCAGAGTCCAGCGGTTCATCTAGCGCTCAACTCACTTTTGGAGGACGGAATATGTTCACTTCTTTAAGGGAAACGACTCCCGCCTCAGAATACGCACATCCCCCATCCAAAAGCTTTGTATTCAAGGACTCCAGCATTAATAACGGTGGATATTGTGTTTCCGGAATTTTGGCTGTGGAATCTGACTGCATCAAGAAAATTACCTCGGCACTTCAAAAATATGCCTCTATCCTTAGAGAGATTGACAAAGTTCGCACAACTTTCAGCGACAGCTCGGGTCAACTGCAATTAGGCTCGGTTATCTTCACTTCAGATGACCTAGAACCATACAAAAGTCAATTGCCAAAAGCGCATAGTTCTCTGACTCTAAACAGCGGACTTGGTTTGTGTTATGCCGATCGAGATAGTGATACACTCAGCAACGGCGGTGGGCGCGATCGACTGTTTGCTAATTAAGGAGAGTGATTTAATGGAGGGTGTGGAACGTACCGAGGGCGACTGGATCCGAATGCAATTGTAATTAGAGACGCAGGCGCGATCGAAATCAACGATTTGATCTGACTCAATCTGCAATCATATCAATTCTCGCTGAATAATTTGAATCACGTTTGTAGTGAGGAGGGCAGTTTTCACTGTGTCGGTTTAATATTATACCGTTTTGACTGGTAGTAAATGCGACCCAATCTCCTCGTAATAAGTATTTGGGTGTATCGCAAACCTAGCAACTTTAAAGCATATAGAATTATTCAAAATCTACATAATTCAGTTTTACCTTGGATGAAATACAGCTAGGTAAATTGTAGTGCCTTGTGCCTATAAGTAACAGATCACACTCAAAGAAAAACTACTAAATATAATTAAGAGAAGTTATTCGGGGGGAAATTACCTCCACCATTTCCGACTACCTAAAATCAGGCTACTGTTAGCAAAATAAGGTCGCACAAATTGGATGGTACAACCTAGATTTATTTATTTGAATAGGCGCGATAAATGTTGTAATATATTCCCAGCGGTAGAAGTTTAATTTTCCAAGGTAGTCAAGAGACAACAGGCAAATGCCGATCCAAATAAATCCCTAAAAATTAAAAACAAGAACACTATGTCTCAATTTAGTGTTAAGATATAATCAAATAAGTCTGATGAGGTTACTCTAGGGTGTATCTACTAATAATGCCCTTAATGGAGTCTCCAATATGAGTTCTACGTTCGCTCAAGTTAACTCACAATCTTCTCTTGAAAACCGGCCACTGCGCTCCTTAGTCTTCATTGACTCCGGCGTGGAAGATTACGAGTCAATTACAGCGGGAGTGCTGCCGGGACAGCAGGTAGTAATACTCGATCGCACCAAAAACGGCATCGAACAAATTACCTCCGAAATTGAAAAATACGCCTCTACTAACGGGGGGATAGACTCGGTTCACATTATTTCTCACGGCAGTTCAGGCAGCCTACAATTAGGCAATACCGCTCTGGGTTCCGATAATATAGAGCAATACAAAAGCCAGTTGGAAGAGTGGCAAAGTTCACTAGCCCCACAAGCAGACATCATGCTGTACGGCTGCGATGTAGCAGGCGGTACAGGTGCTAATTTCGTCGATCGATTCAGTGAATTAACCGGGGCTGACGTTGCGGCATCCACCAACACAACCGGCAGCGGCGGCGACTGGAATTTAGAATTTGCTAGGGGCCAAATTGAATCTCCCTTAGCCTTGCAGCCAGAGGCTATGGCTAGTTACCAAGGTGATTTAGCTACGATCGTAGTAGCCAACAATAGCGATAGCGGGCCCGGTTCATTAAGGGCTGCGATCGCCACCGCTGTTGCCGGCGATATCATTACCTTCGCTCCAGGTTTAGCCAGCCAAACCATTACTCTAACCAGCGGTCAACTCGATATTCCCGTTGGCAAAAACATTACCATTGACGGCGCCGCCGCACCCGGTTTAACCATCAGTGGCAACAACGCATCCCGCGCCTTTTTTGTCAATGCCAACGTTGCAACTGCTACCAATTTTGTTGTCAAAAACCTGATTATTACTAACGGCAAAACGGCTGATAATGGGGGTGCGATCGGTACAACGGACGAAGTAACGATGACCGTAGAAAACGTTCAGTTTACCAACAACGTTGCCGATCGTGGCGGCGGTGCAATCTTCAGCGGCTGGAACAACAGCCTGACCGTTACCGATAGTAAATTCACCGGAAATAAAGCCACCGCCACCAACGACGAACGCGGTGCTGGCGGTATTGCTTTTGTCAGCAATAAAAACCTGACCGTCCGCAATAGCGACTTCACCAACAACTTAGGAATTAACGGCGGGGCAATTAATAGCCTAAACGGCAAACTAACAGTTGACAACTCGCGATTCATCGGCAACGACACCACCGCAGCCGTTTTCGCCCCAAACGATCCCAACGGCAATTCTTTTTTAAGGGGTTTCGGCGGCGCAATTTACACCGATAGAGCCAGTTCTACTGACGAGCCTTCCGGCACAATTAGCATTACTAAAAGCGTATTTCAAGGCAACAAAGGCCGGGGCGAAGGCGGAGCAGCTTACCTGTACACAGGCACTCAAGACAGCGTAACTGTTGCAGATAGCACTTTCCAAAACAACGAAATTCTGCCGCTTCCCGGCGGCAACGACGGAATTGGCGGGGGTTTGGTGCAAGCGAACAACGGCGCCAACCGGGGATTTACCATCTCGAATACCACATTTGCTGGCAATAAAGCCCCCGGTCAAGGCGGTGGCATTTGGGTCAAAGATGCGACTACTACGATTACTAACAGCACCTTTTCTGGCAACCAGGTTACTACTACTGCTGCTGATGGCTATGGCAATGTCGGCGGCGGCATCCTTGTGGACAATGCGCCAACGACGATCGTCAATAGCACGATTGCCGACAATTACGCCGGCTGGGTTGGCGGAGGTATTTCGGCAAACAACGCGACTGTCAGCGTCAAAAACACCATTTTTTCTAACAACACATCCGGCAATCCGTTTGGCATTCAGCAACACACAAACCAAGAATTAACCGACCAAGGAGGTAATTTTCAGTGGCCGATCAGAAAAACCACTAACTTCAACGATTACAATGCGACGGCAAGTATTACGATCGCAGACCCCTTACTTGGCCCTTTGCAAAACCTCAACGGAGCTTTAGTCAGGCCGCTGCTGATAGGAAGTCCGGCAATTGATAAAGGGATTGCCACCGGCGCACCCGCTACGGATCAGCGCGGCGTGACTCGCCCTCAAGATGGGGACACCATTCCAGGCGCGATCGTGGACAGCGGCTCTTTTGAATTGGGAGGTAGTGTCGTCCCGGTGCCAACTCCGACGCCCGCGCCAACTCCAACTCCGGCGCCAACTCCAACTCCGACACCGACTCCGGCGCCAACTCCGACGCCCGAACCCACTCCAACTCCGACACCGACTCCGGCGCCAACTCCGACGCCCGAACCCACTCCAACTCCCACACCGACTCCGGCGCCAACTCCGACGCCCGAACCCACTCCAACTCCCACACCGACGCCGGCGCCAACTCCGACGCCCGAGCCAACTCCTACTCCCACACCGACTCCGGCGCCAACTCCGACGCCCGAACCCACTCCTACTCCCACACCGACTCCGGCGCCAACTCCAACTGAGACTCCCACACCAACTCCGCCGACGCCGACTCCTACTCCCACACCGACTCCGGCGCCAATTCCAACTGAGACTCCCACACCAACTCCGCCGACGCCGACTCCAACTCCCACACCGACTCCGGAGCCAACTCCGACGCCCGCGCCGACTCCAACTCCCACACCCGAACCCACTCCGACACCCACACCCGAACCCACTCCAACTCCTACACCCGAACCCACTCCGTCGCCAACACCAACTCCCGCACCCACACCAACTCCGGCCGTAGATGATTGCCTACTCGATAGCCTCAACGCCCCGCAACTAGATCCTGCCACCATCACCCCCAACCCCGTCCAACAAACTGTCAACGGCGGCGAAGGTAACGATTTCATCATCGGCGGTGGCATCAACGAGTCAATTAACGGACAAGCCGGCAACGATACTCTCTACGGCATGGGCGAGAATGACAACATCCAAGGCGGTGCAGATAACGACTCAATCTTCGGCAATGGAGGCAGCGATTTCATCTCTGGCGGTGCTGGCAACGATACCATCTACGCTGGCAAAGATCCTGACACTGTAGTAGATGCCGAGGGCGACGACTTGTTGAGGGGAGATGTCGGCAATGATACAGTTGCCGGCGGCGTTGGTAACGACAGCATTTTCGGCGGTAAAGATGACGATATCTTGCTGGGTGAAGATGGGGACGACTACATTTTAGGCAACTTAGGAAATGACACAATTAATGGCGGAAACGGCAACGATATTGCCTTTGCCAATGAAGGTGCAGACCTGATTTTTGGAGACTTGGGAAATGACAGCCTGTACGGCGGCAAAGAAAACGACAGTCTCGATGGCGGTGAGGGCAACGACTTGCTCTTCGGTGGCAATGAAAACGATGTGCTCTGTGGCGACATCGGTAACGATACCCTCTACGGTGGCAAAGGTAATGATATTCTCAGCGGCGGTGCTGGGGACGATTTCCTTTCCGGAGATGTTGGCGACGATACTTTGACTGGTGGTTCGGGAAATGATGTGTTTTTCCTAAGTCAAAGTTTGGGTAGCGACATCATTAATGATTTCCGCAAGGGAGAGGATTTAATTGGGTTGAATTCTGGTTTGAGTTTCAATCAACTCAGTATTACTTCCAGCAACAATCAAACTTTGATTACTGTGACGGACACCAATCAATTGTTGGCGAAGCTTAACGGTATTACCCCCGGTATTCTCACCGCTAGCGATTTCACTCAGATAACAATCTAACTGCCTCGGGTAGGGTGCGCCATAAGCAGCCCGACCCCTCAGGAGTGGTGAAGAAAGCTCTCAAACTCCTGAAATGTGGTGGATGACGTTAGCGCAGCCCTCCCCTACGGGGGCTACGCCAACGAAGAGGAGCGCTCGATCCGATTGTTTTCAACCGCGATCGGTAATAAATCTTGTTTATTGCCGATCGCCCACACCTAGAATGAGGCAACTCCGTCTATTGCACTCCTGAGCTGGCTAGCCATAAACAGCGGCCGAATAAAGCAAGCTTTCTCAACCACTAAAATTCAGATTTTTGGGAACTTTTTGCCAGTTATTAAAAAAATTAAATTAATCAATTTTTTAGGCAATTTTCCTGGTTTTCTCTAATGTGAATGTATCAGGTACTAGCTAGAGCAATTGTCAGAAATTGGGAACTCCATAAAATCTTTTTGAAATTTTACCTGACCAAGGCTACCCAATGGTTTGATGCACTATTTATCTCGCTAATAGTGCGCCTTGCCAATCTACATAGAGAGGTTCCCGGTGCCGGACTATTTACATTACATCCTCTGCCGTTAATTGCTCAGAAAATCGCAATTTTCATACAGCTTAAGCTGATTAGGGAGACAAGTGTCGGATTTCAATTAGGGATAGAATTAAAGTTTTCCCCTAAATTTTAATCTTTCCGATGGCTCACTGAGTTTTTAATTCTGCCTACTGCCTTCTGCATCTTTAGCCTTCTGCTTTCAAGGTGAATCTACTAGCAAATAGTAAACATTCTCATGGGTATGCCAAATGAGTTCAACTTTTGCCACCAACAGGGATTCACAATCTGTTCTCCGCAATGCTGGTTCTAAATCTATTGTCTTCATTGATTCGGCCCTAGATGACTATCAAACTCTTGCGGGTGGCGTGCTTCCCGGTACAGATATCATCATTTTAGATAAAAATGGTAACGGAGTCGAGCAAATTACTGCGAAACTGCAAACAATTTCTGCTGCGGGGGAAACTGTAGACCAACTTCATATTTTTTCGCACGGCAATTCTGCCAGCTTGCAGCTAGGTTCTAGGACGCTGAATTCGGATAATTTGTCACAATATGAAAGCCAGTTGCAAGAGTGGCGAAATGCGCTAAGCGACAAAGCAGATATTGTGCTTTACGGTTGCGATGTTGCTGCGGGTTCGGGAAGCAATTTTGTCGATCGCCTGGGCGAGTTAACCGGGGCTGATATTGCGGCATCTAGCGATCGCACTGGCCGCGGTGGTAACTGGAATTTGGAGTTGGCCAAGGGTGATATTGAAGCACCGCTAGCCTTGACTCCAGAGGCAATGGCGGATTACCGAGGGACTTTAGCGACCATTACCGTTACTAACAGTAATGATAGCGGGCCGGGTTCCTTGAGAAGTGCGATCGCCTCCGCAGCAGCCGGCGATACCATTCAATTTGCCTCGACTCTTGCCAGCCAAACAATTACTCTCACTTCCGGTCAACTTGTCATCAACAAAAACTTGACAATTGATGCCGTTGGTGCAGCAAATTTAACCATCAGTGGCAACAATGCTTCGCGAGTTATCCTAACCGAAGGTTCAACAAATGTTACTCTAAAAAACCTGATTGTTGCCAACGGCAAAGTTTCTGGAACCGAGCCGAATAATGAGGCAATTAGCGCCGGTGGTGGCATTCAAACGGGAGGTAACAGCACTTTAACTTTAGAAAATTGCCAAGTCAATAATAATGTTGCCGGTTTGGGTGGTGGCATTTACACGGGTTTTCGCAGCACGACAAATGTAATTAATAGCAAGTTTAGCGGCAATGATGGTTCTTTAGCTAACAATACCGAACGCGGTGGCGGCGCGATCGCAACCAAAAGCGGCGGTGTTCTGACTATCAGAGATAGCGAATTTACCAACAACAAAGGCAGCTACGGCGGAGCTGTTAATAACCTGTTGGGCAGCATGACGATCGAAAACTCTAAATTCACAGGCAACCGCACAGATAAAGGCCCTGGCGGGGCAGTTTACGTCGATGGCGCTAATGCTTCGGGCCCCAATGCAACCCCCGGCCCTGTTGCCGGAAATATTGCTATCCGCAACAGCATTTTTGACGGCAATATCGGCTCAGGAGAAGGAGGCGCAGCCTTTTTGTTTGGTTATCTCCAAGATAAAGTGGTTTTGGAAAATAGCACTTTTATTAATAACCAAGCCGTAAAGAATTCATCAGGTACTGGAGGTTCGGGAGGCGGGGTTCGTCACGGTAATGCTGATTTGACAGTGACAAACTGCACATTCGCTAACAATAAAGCTGAAGACAACGGCGGCGGTTTGTGGTTCGGAGAAAATGGAAATGTCAGCATTGTCAACAGTACCTTTTCCGGCAACAGTGCAGCTAAGCAGGGCGGGGGAATGGTTGCTGGCAACAGAGATTCTTTTTCGACTAATATCGTCAATTCGACTTTTGCTAAAAATACCGCTGGGGAATATTCGGGAGGTATTGCTACTTTTAACGATCGTGTCAAATCGCCAATTACTGTCAAAAATTCGATTTTTGATAGGAATACGGCAAGTAATCCTTTTAAAAATAGGCAGCACACTGGACGGGAGCTCATCGATGGGGGAAACAATCTTCAATTTCCCGCTAAACTGACCGTGGGAGATCCGAATGATAGTAATGTTACGGCAAGTATTACGATCGCAGACCCCTTACTCGGCTCTTTGCAAAATATTAACGGCGCTTTTGTGCTGCCGCTGCTAACAGGAAGTCCGGCAATTGATACCGGTACTGGTGCGGGCGCGCCGGCTGCGGATCAGCGCGGTGTGAGTCGCCCTCAAGATGGTGATAATAACGGAAGTGCGATCGTGGATATTGGCGCTTACGAATTTAACGCTACAGTCACGCCAACTCCGACTCCAACTCCAACTCCAACGCCGACTCCGACCCCAACTCCAACGCCGACTCCAACGCCGACTCCCACGGAGACTCCAACTCCAACTCCCACACCAACACCGACTCCAACTCCGACGCCGGCGCCGACTCCCACCCCAACTGAGACTCCCACACCAACACCGACTCCCACACCGACTCCCACACCGACTCCCACACCAACGCCGACGCCCACACCTGCGCCGCCGCCAACACCAACTCCCGCGCCCACACCAACTCCGGTCGCAGATGATTGCCTACTCGATAGCCTCAACGCCCCCCAACTCGACCCTGCCACTCTCACACCCAACCCCGTCCAACAAACTATTAACGGCGGCGACAGTACCGATTTCATCATGGGTGGCGGCATCAACGACTCGATTAATGGACTTGCCGGCAACGATACTCTCTACGGTATGGGCGGCAATGACAACATTGACGGCGGCGCAGATAACGATTCAATCTTTGGCAATGAAGGCACCGATTACATCTCTGGCGGCGCTGGCAACGATACCATCTACGCTGGTAAAGATCCTGACACTGTTGTCGGCGCCGATGGCGAGGACTTGTTGAGGGGAGATCTCGGTAGCGATACGGTTGCCGGCGGGCTGGGCAACGACAGCATTTTTGGCGGTAAAGATGACGATATCTTGCTGGGTGAAGATGGCGATGACTACATTTTAGGCAACTTAGGAAATGACACAATTAATGCCGGAAACGGCAACGATATTGCCTTTGGCAATGAAGGTGCAGACCTGATTTTTGGCGAGGAGGGAAATGACACCCTGTACGGCGGCAAAGAAAACGACAGTCTCGATGCGGGTGAGGGCAACGACTTACTGTTCGGCGGCAATGACAACGATGTGCTTTGCGGCGACATCGGTAACGACACCCTGTACGGCGGCAAAGGTAATGATATTCTCAGCGGTGGCAGCGGTTCCGATTTCCTTTCCGGGGATGTTGGGGACGATACATTGACGGGAGGTTCGGGAAATGATGTGTTTGTCCTCAATCAAAGTTTGGGTAGCGACATCATTAATGATTTCCGCAGGGGAGAGGATTTATTTGGGTTGAATCCTGGTTTGAGTTTCAATCAACTCAGTATTACTTCCAGCAACAATCAGACTTTGATTACTGTGACGGACACCAATCAATTGTTGGCGAAGCTTAACGGTATTACCCCCGGTATTCTTACCGCTAGCGATTTCATTACTCTGTAGTTATTATACCAAATCCGGGTTGGCTACTCCCTTTATCATTCTGCGTATCATTCGGTGGTTGAAACCGCTACTAAATAAACGAAGTCCGCCTCCGCAGACTGAGAGATAAAGGGAGTAGTTAAATCTGATATAGTGTTGTAGCATATTCCAATAAAAATTAGCCAAGCATGATAAATATCCTCTAATCCTCGGATGCTCTAACCCACACATATTAATCTATTATTCCTAATAAAGCGGGCTGGATATTATTCCGTTTTAATACGATCGCACAAATGTCTGTCCTCCTCCTTCACATCAGCATTGGTTCGCAAATAATTTCCGACCCAATCGCATCCATACTGGAGAAAATCGAGCTGGAAAATTCGCTCTAAATTCCACACAATAGCGGTTCTATCCTGACTTGCTGAGGCGATGAACTTCCCATCAGGGCTAAATGTCACTCCGAACACCCCATCCCTATGTCCTTTTAAGGTTTCGAGTTCTTTACCGTCGTACCTCCAAAGTTTGACTGTGCCGTCGAAACTTGCTGAGGCGAGAGTCTTGCCATCGGGGCTAAATGCCACTCCGAACACCCCATTTTTGTGTCCCTTTAAGGCTCTAATTTCCGTACCGTCGCGCCGCCAAAGTCTCACCATGCTATCCATACCTGCTGAAGCGATCGTCTGGCCATCAGGGCTAAAGGCCACTCCAGCTACCTGACGGCGATGGCTCGTTAACGTGTGTAGAAGCCTGTAGCTGGGCTTTCCAGAGGCGATCGCATTATCCCACTGCCAAAGTTTAACAGTGCCATCCACGCTAGCTGAGGCAATAACCTGTCCATCGGGACTAAAGGCAACTCCGTTAATGTGATCGGTATGTCCTTTGAGAGTTGCTAATTCAGAACCATCAATTCTCCAAACTTTAACCGTTCTGTCCTCACCCACCGAGGCTATTGACTGTCCATCTGGATGAAAATCAACGGCGAAAACTCTACCTTGATGTCCCGTAAAAGTCTTGACTAAAGTTCCGTCTACTTGCCACACTCGAACAGTGCTGTCATAACCACCTGTAGCAATGATGTCTCCCTTTGGGCTGAAATCTACTCCGAAAACTTTATCAGATTGTTTAGGGAAAGTCCGAATTAAGCTACCATCAAGCCGCCAAAGTTTAACGGTATTATCGCGACTGGCAGTGGCAATTGTCTTACCATCAGGACTAAATTTTATGGTGTAAATTGGTGCTTGATGTCCGTTAAGAGTCTGGAGCAAACTGTCATCAAGCTTCCAGAGCGCGATCGGGCCATCCCAACTGGATGAGGCGAGGAGTTGCCCGTCAGGACTCCAAGCCACTCCAGAGACGACATCCTTGGCGGCTGGTAGGGTTTTTACTAGAGTCCCGTCAAGCTTGCAAAGTTTGACTGTTCTATCAACACTTGCCGAGGCAATTAAACGACCTTGAGGGTTAAAAGCGATTTTGATTACTCCATCGCTGTGTTCAGTTATAGTTTGGACTAACGTGCCGTCAAGGTGCCAAAGTTTGACGGTTTTATCCCAACTCGCCGAGGCAATCAGATTTCCTTGAGGGCTAAAGGCAACGTCTCTAACTCTATCCGTATGTCCGGTGAGGGTTCTCAGCAGTTGACCGTCTGCACTCCAGAGTTTGATGGTTTTATCGTTAGAAGCAGATGCAATAGTTTGACTGTCAGGGCTAAAGGCAAGGCTGACAACTTCATCTTTATGTCCGGTGAGAGTTCTCAGCAGTTTGCCGTCTGTACTCCAGAGTTTAATTGTTTTATCTTTAGAAGCGGAAGCAATAGTCTGACCGTCAGGAGCGATCGCTACGTCTGCAACATCTTTGGTATGTCCTTTTAAGGTGTGCCACAAGGTATAGCTCGGCTCTCCGTTTGGTGATTTTGTACTCGTTTTGCGCCAAAGTTTAACGGTGTTATCGCCAGAACCAGAAGCAATTAGATCCCCTCTGGGGCTAAATACGACTGCCCAAACCGTATTGTTGTGTCCTTGAAGCGTTCCCACCTTTGTACCGTCTTTTTTCCAAAGTTCGATGGTTTTGTCGGCAGAAGCTGAGGCAATGAGTTCGCCATCAGGGCTGAAAATGACATCATTAACCACATTGTCATGCCCGGATAACTGGTTATAGTCAACCGCTCCATAAACAGCCTGATGGAGAGCCTCCTTAACTGAGTGCTGGATATCTGCGTCTGCAACACCTAACTTTTGCAATCGTCGCTGTGCTGTGATGGCTTGTACAAGTGCATCTAACTTTTGATTTGAGGCGAATAGTGCTTCGGAAGATTTGGCGATCGCCTTGATTTCGCTGACAGCACTTTGCCGATACTGAAAATACACCGCTAGCCCCAATGCACAGGCGATAATTAATGCTATACTTACTACAAAAAGCAAAAATCTTTGTCGCCTAGAACTTTTTTTCTCAAGTGCTAATCTTTTTTGTTGTTCTGTTAGTCTGGCTTCAATTTCTTTAGTCCGTTCTGCTTCCAATGCTACCTGCACTTCTGTTCGATCTAATTCTTCAGAAGCTGCTAAAAACTTATAATCCAAGTCACTTAAACTTTTACCATGAGCCCAAGCTTGAGCATTTTTTAAGGATTGTCCGCGTAACAATCGCGATTTATCGGTCTGCTTTGAAGTTATCCAAGCATCAAACGCTTGAGAGTATGGACGCAAGGAAGCGAGATTTTTTTCTACCCATTCGGGGTTAAATACTTCTTGATAAATGGGGTTTCTTACTTGTAAAAAACCTTGGTGTTTTACAACCAAACCAGACAGCAATAGTTCTACCTGTTCTCGCGAGTCATCGGTTGGGACTTCCACTCCTTGTAAGATTTTTTGATAGATTCCCAGGAGTCTTCCAGCACGTTGCTCATTTCTCAAAATGCGATCGCGGATCGTCTTTAAATGCTCTGGCTCATCTTGAGATTCCCAATTCTGGACGATCTGCGAGCGTACCAGCGATTCCACAAAAAATACCTCAGTTCCCGGTGGAATTGTCAGCACGTCACTGTGAGATTCTCGCGCCGCTATAACTATCAATTGACACAGCTTTTGGCTCAGAAATGGTTGCCCATAAGTCCACGCTAATATTGCTTTGATAATTGCCTCGGCATTACTGACTACACTATCTAACCCTTTAGTTAAAGGAGAGGCTTCTTCCCAGGAAAACCCGTGCAAATCTACTGATTGTCCGATATTAAAAGGTGTCCGATTTTTATCGGCGATTAAATCGCTGGGTGTAGCTACTCCGAAAATCGCGAAGGTAATCCGATTGTATGAGGGATTGAGGGCTCGTTGGTTGTAACAATAACGAATCAAGGCGAAAAAGTCATCTACGGGAAAATCTAAGCTTAAAATACTATCAATCTCATCGACAAATATAATAATTCGCTTCTCGGGAAATCGGGCTAATAAAATCTCTTCAATAAATTGACTCAATCTTTGCAGGAGAGAAACTTCTTCTTGTTCTTGCCACCAGGTTTTTAAATTGACTTTTCCTACAAGATGGAAACTGCGCCACAAATCCCCAACGATTCCTTTATACCACTGTAAAGGAGTAATGTTTTCGCTACCGATGCGAGTCATGTCGATCGCGCTGCATAGAAATCCTTCGGCTTGCAGTCGGTGCAGGGTGCGAACGAGAAGGGAAGATTTGCCCATCTGTCGGGAGTTGAGGACGTAGCAAAACTCGCCTCGTTTTAAGGCTTCATAAAGTTGGATATCTGCTTGTCGTTCGACATAGGTAGGCGCATCACTGGCGAGACTGCCACCAATTTGGTATGTAACCTTGCTCATGCCGTTTAGGGATTAATTTAAATGTAAGTATTTAGTGAGTTTATTGAGAGGTGAGGATGTGGTGCGATCGCTTCATTCTAATATAAGTTACGCAAATAAACTTTCAAACCTGGCTCTAAATAAAGTTGTGCGAAGCAAAATATAGGCGATACAATTCGCAGCTCAGCGTACAGCGGTTATTATCGATATGAATTAGCCCCATACTAAGTAACTTAGAAGCTACTATCGGATCTAATTCCACTCCGCGTTCCGATTTTACCACTTGTTTAAGTGCAACCGCAAGTTCGGGATACTCTTGGAATGTCACCCAAAAACTCCGCAAGTAATCTTTATAAATTCCGGCTATGGTGGGAGCTTCTTGTAGTAGCCGATCTAGCGTTAAACTGTTTTGACAGAGGTGGTAAAGAGCTAGCCGAACCAGATAAGGATGTCCCCCCACCATTGCCATGAGTCGATCGGCATCGGGGCTATCTGTCCAATCCAGTCCGTGACGCTGGGCTAAAGCAAGTATCTGCTCTTCTGTAAAATAGGGCAATTGCAGCGGTAAACCGACATTAAAAGGCGATTCAGTGAGCCTTAAAGGAATATAAATTTCTGTGGAGTGAAGAACGATTAACCGCAGTTTTTCCATGGTTTTAATCCGCTTTGCTTCTTCATGCCAGCTTCGCAGCAGCGGGAAAAATTCTCTGGCAATTTTTGGATACTCAAAAATCCTATTGACTTCATTTAAAGCTAAGACAAGCGGACTATTTATTTGGTCTAAAATATATTGCTGTAAATAGATAGCACAGCTTACTTTGCTACCCATGTCTTCATCCCAATAATCCTCTAATAGAGGTGGCAACTCTAGGTGACGGCTGATGTTAGCACAAAACCACCGTAAAAATTTATCGAGGTTGTCTAAAACAGCTTCCTCGGCTTGCTGAAAATCTAAACTTACAGTTCGGCACCCAAGAGAATTAGCGCGATCTAAAATCCGTAGCAGGAGAGAACTTTTTCCCATCTTCCTGGGAGCTTTAATCCGCAGAACACTTCCAGGTTTGGCAATTTCTCGATAGGCGAGTTCTTCTATTAGCGGGTGATGGATATAAAATGGGGAACCGATGGGTACTGGAGAGCCGGGATATTCTAAAGGTGTTGCTAGGCATTGGCTGCGGGTGAATTCTTCAATTAATTCTCGTTCGTCTGCGGTCAGGGAACGCGATTCTACTGAGGAGCGAAAATTAGATTTGCTAATAGGTGTCTGCAAGATTTCAGAGAGAGATTGCCACAAGGACGAGGCGATGTTTCTCAGGTAATGCTCTCCGTAATGAGAGGTAGAGGCGATGCTTGTATAAGTCTTTCCTTCCCAAACTTGGCGGAGTATGATTTCTTGTACGGGATATAAATCTTTTTGCGATCGTACACGAGTTAGCTGTAGTACCTCATCTATTGTCATAACCGGCAATTACCATCTAAGTGTATCGTTGATATTATCACTTATGATTGACTGTAAAGCCGATCGCCTATTGGATTGCGACACGATTCTGTCGCGACATTTCTCAGGGACTAGCTGGTCAAATCTGTTAAATCTCACCGCAGCGCACCAATATCAATAAAGGATTCATGGGTCACTGAGCGCTCTAACCCAATTTCAAGAGCTGCTAGCGGGGTTTTTCAGGTAGCAGTGTTCAGTTTTTCTCGCTCGTTTGCCAAAATGTCATGCAGGTGTCACATTTGGTCGTGAAAGTACAATTTAAAGATGTGACACTTGAGATTGCTAAAGTTTAGTTAATTTATGCTAATTTAATTAAAGCTATTTTCAGGTCGCTGTATCTCCTCATCACAAGTGCGTTGACATGGCTAAAGTTTAGTTAATTTATGCTAATTTAATTAAAGCTATTTTCAGGTATTTGCATCTCCCGATCGCAAGTGTTAAGCACACAACCCTAATTCTTCTTTTTGTGGAAGCAGGTTTTTTAACCATACTGTCATCCGTCAAAAGCATCTTATAAAATAAGAGGATTGATACCGCAAATGGTTCATACAATGTTTCCAAATTATTTTATTCCTCACGGTCATTGCTACTTGTGGAAGCCGGGATTAGTGGGGCTGCACATTTTGTCTGATGGTTTGATAGCCGTCGCTTATTTTTTGATACCGATTACGCTGATTTATATTGTCCAAAAGCGGAAAGATGTGCCTTTTGACTGGGTTTTCATGCTGTTTGGCTCTTTTATTATCTGCTGCGGTATTACCCATATTATGGAAATATGGACGCTGTGGCATCCTAATTATTGGTTCTCTGGTTTTCTTAAAGGGATTACGGCGCTGATTTCACTATGTACAGCAGCAGTGCTGGTGGAACTAATCCCAAAAATCTTGGCTATCCCCAGTCCCGATCAATTGGCGACGGCAAATTTGGCTTTACAAAATGAGATTGGCGATCGCAAACAAGCTCAAGAAGCACTCTCAAAATTAATGCTAGAATTGGAAAAACGGGTGACGGAGAGGACGATCGCCTTAGAAGTTGCTAATGAACTTTTGCAACAGGAAAATCGCGATCGCTCTTTGGCTGAAAATTCCTTGCGGCACTCGGAAGCGAAACTACTTGAACGAACTCAGCAGCTAGAGGAAACTCTGCAACAACTCAAAGAAGCCCAAACTCAACTCGTGCAAACTGAAAAAATGTCTTCTTTGGGGCAAATGGTAGCTGGGGTTGCTCACGAAATCAATAACCCTGTTAACTTCATTTATGGCAATTTGATTCCGGCTGAGGAATACATTAAAGATATTTTGGGATTGATTAAGGCTTATCAAGTTTATTACCCCAATCCGGCGCCGGAAATTGCAGACAAGATTCACACTATAGAACTCGATTTTATTTTAAAAGACCTGCAAAAACTTTTTGGTTCGCTTAAAATAGGAGCAGAAAGAATTAAGGACATTGTTAAATCTTTACGCAATTTCTCCCGGTTAGACGAAGCCGACATGAAAAAGGTAAATATTCATGAAGGACTCGATAGCACTTTAATGATTTTGCAGCACCGCTTGAAAGAACAAACAAACCGTCCGCCGATTCAAGTGATTAAAGAGTATGGAGATTTGCCCCTATTGGAATGCTATGCTGGACAGATTAACCAAGTATTTATGAACATTTTATCTAATGCTATTGATGCTTTAGAACAGATAGCACAGCAGGGAGATTCGCCTAAAGGCTATTGGGAAAATGATTTCTACGAACACTTCCAATCTACCTATTGCCACCTGCTAACAATTCGTATCCGCACGCTTTTAGTTGATGGCCAGTGGATGCAAATTCGCATTGCTGATAATGGCACGGGCATAGATTATGACGCGATAGCTAAAATTTACGATCCGTTTTATACGACGAAACCTATCGGTTCTGGTACCGGCCTGGGTTTGGCGATTTCTTATCAGATTATTCAAGCCCATGAAGGTTATTTGCGCTGCACTTCCGAGGTTGGGAGAGGTACTGAGTTTATCATTGAAATTCCTTTGCGATCGCAAGTTGGCCAATGCGATTGCCACGTGGCTCACAAGCAAGTTGTTATGAACAATCTGGGTTGAGGCGTTAATAACTCATTCCGCATCCAGCTACAATTTTGAATCTATTTTACTTTTTTTCCTAGCTTAGGCATCGTTCACATCAACATTATCTGCAAATAGCAAATATTATGTGGGAAGCACTCAAAAATATCTTTTCCCCAACTCAGTATATGCCTCACGGTCATTGCTATCTGTGGCAAACGCCTTTAGTGTGGCTGCACGTAACTGGGGACTTTTTAATCGCGATCGCCTACTATTCAATTCCGGCGATGCTGATTTATTTTATCTTCAAGCGGCGCGATGTCCCTTTTTTAGGAATATTCGCTTTATTCGGTGCATTTATCATTCTCTGCGGCACCGGTCACTTGCTAGAAATTTGGACGTTGTGGCATTCCGCTTATTGGCTGTCGGGGATTGAGAAAGGAATTACTGCACTTGTTTCCTGCTACACAGCCGCCTCGATGGTAACACTATTACCACAGTTTTTATCTTTAAAAACCCCACAAGAATTAGAGGCAATAAATCGCAAGTTGCAGTGTGAAATCGCCGTGCGTGAAGATGCAGAATTAGCTTTGCGCTGTGCTTATGATGACTTAGAAATGAAAGTGCAAGAGCGCACCGCAGAGTTGAGAGAAATTAACGGTTATTTAGAAGCGGAAATTAGAGAAAGAATAGCTGCTGAATCTGCTTTGCGCGAACGAGAAACTAGGTTAACCGAACAACAAAATGGATTGCTAGAATTAGCCAAAAATTCTAGTATCTACGAGGGAAATATCAGCGAGGCTTTGAGAGAAATTACACAAATGGCAACCCGTACCCTGAATGTCGATCGGGGAAGTATTTGGTTTTATAAGCAAAATAAATCCATAATGTGGTGTGCCGAACTCTACGAACTGACGGCCAATCAACACAGCGAGGGTGTAGAACTGAAAGTTGCTGACTATCCTAGCTATTTCCAAGCTTTGAATACAGAACAGGTACTCGCAGCGGTTGATGCCAAAACCGATCCGCGCACCCGAGAATTTAGCGAATCTTATTTGATGCCTTTAAACATCTCGTCGATGCTAGATGTTCCTATTAGCCATCAAGGACAACTTGCGGGTGTAATTTGTTTAGAACATCAGGGAACGCTGAGGAATTGGACCCTCGACGAACAAAGCTTCGCTAGCTATGTGGCACAGATTGCAGCTTTAGCAATGGAAGCTCGCGATCGCAAGCAAGCTGAGTTAAACTTGCGCTCTGTCACCGAACGCTTGCAATATTTGTTGGCGACTACTCCGGCGGTAATTTTTAGCTGCAAATTAGGTGGAAATTATGACGTAACATTTGTCAGCGATAATATTTTTTCAATGATTGGTTACGAAGCGCGAGAATTTCTTGATGGTTCCCTTGATTGGCATAGCCTGGTTCACCCAGAAGATAGAGAAATTGTTGCTACTTCATTCGCTCAACTTTTGGAAAAAGAAACGATTTCTTACGAATACCGCGAACGGCACAAAGACGGTAGTTATCGCTGGATATACGATGAGATCAAGTTAGTCAAAAATGCTGCTGGCATACCTGTGGAGTGCGTTGGTTATGGAGTAGATATTACTGCTCGCAAACAGGCGGAAGCAGCTTTGCAGCAACAAGTAAAAAGGGAGCGGCTAGTAAATTCCATTCAAGAGCGAATTCGTTCCTCTCTTAACTTAGAAGAAGTGCTGACAATGGCTGTGGAAGAAGTCCGCCAGTTTTTGTCAACGGATAGAACAGTTATTTACCGCTTTAATCCAGATTGGAGTGGATTTATAGCCGTCGAGTCGGTAGCCGTCGGTACGATGCCAATTTTGGGGATTGACATTAATGACCCTTGTTTTCGACAAGGCTACGTCTCTATTTACGAGCAGGGACACATTCGCGCGATCGACAATATTTATACGGCAGGTATTTCAGAGTGCCACCTTAATTTACTAAGGAATTTGGAAATTAAAGCTAACCTAGTGGTTCCCGTTTTACAAGGTGAAAAATTATGGGGGCTACTCATTGCTCATCACTGCCGCAGTCAAAGGCATTGGAACTCTTCTGAGATAGAATCTCTCAAGCAAATTTCCGTGCAGCTAGCAATTGCCATCCAGCAATCCACCCTTTTTGAACACGCCAAAACAGAAATTGCGGAACGCAAATTAGCAGAAACCGCATTACAAAAAGCTGTCGTAGCTGCTGATACAGCTAACCGCGCCAAGAGCGAATTCCTTTCTTCTATGAGCCACGAACTGCGGACTCCCCTGAATGCCATTCTCGGATTTAGTCAGGTGATGGTGCGCGATCCATCTCTCAACAATCAACACCAACAGCACCTAGAAATTATTAATCGCGCCGGTGAACACTTGCTGGCCCTGATTAATGACATTTTGGAAATGTCGAAAATTGAAGCCGGCCGAAGTCAGCTTAATGAAAGCAGTTTTAATTTAATGCGCTTGCTAAAAACCTTAGAAGAAATGTTTCGCTTAAAAGCTAAATCTAAGAAATTGCAGCTAAATCTTGAAGTGGGTGACGGTGTACCGGACTTTGTTAGTGGAGATGAAGGTAAATTGCGCCAAATTTTGATTAATCTTGTAGGAAATGCGATCAAGTTTACAGAGATGGGTAGCGTTACTTTGCGAGTTAAAAAGAAGGTAGAAAAAAGTTTGGGGGCTGAAACCGCAGAGTTTTCGGACACACAAACAAAACTTATCGGCGCGGGTTGTGAACATTGCGAAAGCTTAGCGGTTGAAACCGCAGCTATACAAAGAAAACCCGGATGGTGCACTGGTTTTAATCATTCCGAAAACTTGGCGGACTGTGACTGTGCAGACGCGCATGACCTTCACCCGGAATTGTTACGCCTTCAGTTTGAAATTGAAGATACGGGTCTTGGCATTGCCCCAGAAGAAATGAATAAGTTATTTGAGCCTTTTGAGCAAACAAAAACAGGTCAAAAATCTCAACAGGGGACTGGATTAGGTTTACCAATTAGCCGCAAATTTGTACAAATGATGGGAGGAGATATTACTGTCAGCAGTACACCAGAGTTGGGAAGTAAGTTTGCATTTGATATTCAAATTAACCTGGCCACTGCAAGCGAGATTAACATCCTTAAACCGCAGAAAAAAGTCATGGGTTTAGCACCGAATCAACCAGAATACCGGATTTTGGTTGTTGACGATCGCGCCGATAACTGCCTAGTAATAGAAAGATTATTGTCACCACTAGGCATCCTCGTGCGAGAAGCTAGAGATGGTCAAGAAGCTATTGCGGTATGGGAGGATTGGCAACCGCACCTGATCTGGATGGATATGCAGATGCCTGTCATGGATGGCTATGAAGCCACCAGAAAAATTAAAGCTCATCCTCTCGGAAAACAAACTGTAATAGTTGCTCTTACTGCTAGCGCTTTTGAAGAGGAACGACAAACTATTTTAGGAGCAGGCTGCGATGATTTCATGCGTAAACCCTTCGAGGCAAAGATATTATTTGCGAAGATGGAAAAATTTTTAGGAGTGCGCTACATTTACGAGGAATCTGTTGATGCACCGCTAGAAAAGGAAAGCGAAATTAGCGGAGTGACTAGCAATCAATCTGTCGAGTCACAACTCGGTCAAATGCCTCATGAGTGGGTGGAGAAGATATCTCAGGCTGCTCATGAATGTTGCGACAATAAAATTATCAAGTTGATTGAGGAATTGCCTAGAGAATTTGCTGTAGCAGCACAAGTTTTAACTACTTTAGTGGAGGATTTCCTGTTTGACGATATTATAGAGCTAGCGCAATCAGCACTTACGACGATTAGAGTACCAGTTTCCAACTAATCTCTACTTAGGAGCATCTCCTATTTAAAAAAGACTTAACCTTAACCCCCGCCCCACCTCTCCCTGCCCTGTGTTTGTAGGAGAAAAAATAAAAATTTATACTGTTTCGTTTGGATGGAGAGCGAATTATTAAGGGTTAATATCTTTGAGCTTAAAAAACAACCGTGAACCCTCGCATGGAAAGCAATCAATATCCTACCATTCAAGCCAACATTTTAGTAGTTGATGATAAGCCCGATAACGTGCGGCTTTTATCTACAATTTTGACCGAACAAGGGTATCAGGTTCGTAAAGCGCTGAACGGTCAAAGGGCGATCGCTACAGTGCTGGAGTTTCCGCCAACTCTAATTTTGCTGGACGTGATGATGCCAGACATGAATGGATATGAGGTATGTGCAAAGTTGAAAGCTTCACCAAAAACCAGGTCTATTCCCGTAATTTTCTTAAGCGCCTTAGATGACGTTTTAGATAAGGTGAAAGCCTTTGAGGTGGGAGGAGTTGACTATATTACTAAACCTTTTCACGCTAAAGAAGTATTGGCACGAGTGGCAAATCAGTTAACAATTCAAAATCAACAACAGTTACTTCAAGAGCAAACAAAGCAATACCAAGAACTTGTCGAACGTTTGCAAAACGAAATTAAAGATCGGCAGGGGGTGGAGGTAGCTTTACGGCTTGCTCAAACAAAGTCCGATCATTTATTGCTGAATATTTTACCAGCCGCGATTGTTGAAAATTTGAAAAAGGGCGAGGGTTCTCCTGCCCAGAGGTTTGATTCAGCAACAGTGCTTTTTGCCGATATTGTCGATTTTACGTCTATTGCTGCTAGAATGTTACCTCTAGAATTGGTAAATGTACTGAACCAGATTTTTTCCAGGTTTGACCAACTAACTGAAAAACACGGTTTGGAAAAAATTAAAACAATTGGAGATGCTTATATGGTAGCGGGTGGGTTGCCTGTGCCGAGGGCAGATCATGTAGAAGCGATCGCGAATATGGCTTTGGATATGCAAAAAGCGATCGCTGATTTTCAAACTGACAGAGGCGAACCATTTCAAATTCGGATTGGCATTCATACAGGGCCCGTAGTTGCTGGCGTAATTGGCACTAAAAAATTTATCTATGACTTGTGGGGAGATACTGTTAATGTTGCTTCTCGGATGGAATGTCAAGGACTACCGGGATATATTCAAGTTACTACGGCTATTTACGAAGTGTTAAAAGAGCAGTATTTATTTGAGGAAAGAGGTGCGATCACGATTAAAGGAAAAGGAGAGATGAACGCCTATTGGCTAACAGGTAAAAAAGATAATTCAGCGGTAGAAACCGATGTTTGTCAAACGAATTCCACTCCTAGCGAACTAATAGATTACCCAAATATTCCACTTCTTTAAGAAGTCGGGCATCTAACCTAGGAGCTACGGATGAACGTCGAGCTAATCCTTAAAAAATGAAAATAATTTGCAGTTTCCAATTTGTATCTTCCCGGACGATTTCAAGGCGATCGATAAATTCTCGAAAGTAAAACCTGCGTTCTGATTCTGATAAATCGAGCCAAAATTGGGGAAAGGAAACTGTTTGGGCAGTTTCTCGCAAATTTACTGGGGGTAGTTGCGCTAATTTGCTTTGCAGTTCGGCAATTTCGGTGCGGATTTTGTAGGCTCTAAACTCTGCCGTTTCCGTGTCTAAAATGCCGCTGTCAATCAGGGCGGGAAGTTGCTCTATGATTTCTTGTTTTGATGCGATCGCCCTGACAATTCCTGCTTTAATTCCATTCATATTCGGCATTTGCAACCCAGCAACAGCATTGGGTAAATCGCGACAAATACCGGCGATGGTTAATTGCAATACTTCATCGTAGGAAATGCCGCTACATTTAGGCTGTTTTGGACAGTTAATCGGTCGCAAATAAAGGTAATCTTTTTCTTTGCGGTAGGAGGTGACTTTGGCAACTGTCATGGGCGATTTGCATTCTGCACAAATTGCTAAACCTGCGAGGGAACGTGGGGCGCTAGCGCTGCGAGGAGAAAGGCAGCGGTTGCGGCGCAGTAACCTGTCTATTTGGGCGGCTTCTTCTCTGGAAATAATCGGGACGTGGGTGTTAGAAATTACTTGGCCGTTTTGATATTCCAAATCGCCTCGGTAGGCGGGATTTGTCAGCCAGCGGCGGCCGGTACTTACAGAAATTTTTTTGTTGTATTTCTTGGCTAAATACCGCACGGAACCTCGCAAGGAACCGTAAATTAAAAAGTGTTCAAAAAAGTCTTTGACGGTGGGGGCGGTGGTTTTATCGATCGTATAACAATCTTTGCCGCGCCGGTAGCCGTAGGGAGCCTTACCCGGTGGAATGCGGGATTTGATGCGGTTGCGCGCGTGTCCTTTGCGAATACTCCGGCTGTGTTGGCTGCGCTGGATTTCTGCGAGTATTTGCAGCAAGTTTTTGCGGTTGCGCGGTTCTGTTTCTGCTTGTACGATGATTTCGACGCCGAGGTTTTCGAGTTGCCAGAGGTGCGAACACACTTGCTGTACGGTGTCGCCGAGTTCTTCAAAGCGCTGAATTAATAAGTATTTGACTGGTTCTGTTTGGCAGTCTTTGAGGAGTTGCTGAAGTTGTTGCCGCCCTCCTAAGTCTTGATAGGTGCGATCGACTTCTTGACCCCAAATTTCCGGTGCGGGTGCTGCTTCCAGTAGCGGTTCGGTGTAAGAATAAGCGATGATTTTCATCTGTTACTCGCTGAGTTCGATGATGTTGCCGTCGGGATCTTGGGTAAATAATGCCGATCGACCTGACGCGCTCATTTGGAACGGGCAATTGTGAGCGATTAACTGCTGTTTGGCTGCCTCTAAGTTAGCAACAGAAAATGCTAGATGTCGGTTGCGTCCCCATTTGGCATGGTCTACGGCATCTGGGATAATTGTTGCACCTAAAATTAAGTGGAGCTGGAAGTCGCCGATTTGATACCAGATTCCGGGAAATTTTAAGTCTCGCTCGATTTTTTGCAGTCTTAGTACGGTGCTGTAAAAGTGTTGGGATTTTTCCAGGTTGGAGATGAGTATGGCGCTGTGCAGGGATTGAGTAATTTGCATTTTTGTTTGGTATTTTTTTTTATTTTAACCGCTGATGCAGGCTGATGAACGCAGATTGGTTGATGTTTGTTCAGTTTTGCATATGATAACATTGTCACTAGCTCTTAACCTATCCAAAAAGGTAAATAGGTCATCGGAAAAAACCTGAATAGAAAATCGGAAATTGTAGGGGTGCGTTTACTTAGAATCTATGACAGCAGCGAGTTTACTACTGCAAAAGCCGCAGTCTCCCCATGTTATATTTATTTGTACCTACTTACTTATAAATCATGAATAGCAAACAAGTATTTTTGACTGGCGGAATGGGGGGATTGTGACTGTCGCTTCGCGTGGGGGCGAACAGCCGATTGGACAATGGGTGGCTTACTGTGCTGCTAAAGCTGGAATGGTGGCGCTCACAAAGGCGATCGCAGATGAAACAAAAGGTACTAATATCACTGCTAATACTGTCCTCCCCCGTGTGATTGATACTCCGACAAATCCATCGTTAATGGGTTCGGAAAAGGCTCACTAATGGGTGAAACCTGAATCTCTAGCTCAAGTAATTTACTTTTTTGGTTCGGAAGCTGCCAAAGATGTTCGCGGCGTCGTTATTCCGATTTATGGCAGCATTTGAAAATTTAATCAACCTACTGTAAACTGCCCGCTGGGAGTGTTTTTAACAATGGTTTCAGAAAAAAGTGCGATCGGCTCCAGATCGGGCAAATTCCGTCTCCGCAATGTCTTGGTAGTTCCCTTTGTACTCCAAATTTTGGCTGCTGTTGGCTGCGTTGGCTATCTCTCTTACAGAAACGGAGAGCAGATAGTCAACGATATTGTTAATCAGTTGCGGCAGGAAGTGAGTGCGAGAGTTTACGAACGTGTCCAAACCTATCTGGAAGATCCGCCACTGGTAAATCAGATCAATTACGATGCTTTACGTCTGGGGGTGTTGAACTTTGACGATTTAGAGCAAGCTCGACCCTATTTTTGGAAACAAGTTCTGCAATTTAATTCGATCGGTTACGCGGGAATTGCCAACGAAAAAGGTCAGTACCTGCGTGTGGGTTGGGTAAATCGGCTGGTTGGACTTGAACAACCTCAGCTTGCCCAGCAACTAATTCCCGGGAGTGGCGACTTGATATTTTACAACCTTGACGCTGATGGAAACCCGACAAAAATTGACAAAACCACGCCCAATTACGACGTTCGCACGCGCCCTTTTTACAGAGTTGTTGTTGAGAAGAAACAGGCAGCTTGGAGTGAAGTTTATATTAATTTTGGTTACGGTACGCTGCAAATTAATGCGAGTCTACCCTATTACGATGCCAAAGGCCAACTAATTGGCCTGCTGACTTGCCAGATGGGACTCGATCAAATTCGCCACTTCCTGCAAACCTTAAGGGTGGGTAATTCCGGTCAAGTATTTATCATTGAACCCCAGGGTGAATTAATAGCCACCTCGGTTAAAGAACAGCCTCTTTCGGTGGGAACAGGCAAAGATACAAAGCGGATCAAAGCACAGGAAAGCAGCAACCCGCTGATGCGTCAAAGTGTGTTTGAGCTGCTCGATCGCTTCAAGCGTTTGGAAGACATCCATCAAACTGTTCAACTTGACTTTAAGTTGAACGGTGAGCGGCAATTTATCCAAGTTTCTCCGCTAACTGACAAGTACGGTCTCAATTGGCTGATTGTAGTAGTAGTTCCTGAAGCCGACTTTATGGCGCAAATTTATGCTAACAGTCGCCACACCATTTTGCTGTGTATTGTGGCTCTAGTTGTCTCTGTTGGAGTGGGTATTTTCACCGCTAGCTGGATTACTCGCCCCCTGAATCAAATTGCTCAAGCTTCACAATATCTAGCAGGTGGTGCTCTCAACCAGAACGTTGATTCCAGTCGGATTTGGGAAATTGAAACCTTAACAAATTCCTTTAACAGCATGGCGAGACAACAGCAAGAATCCTTTGAAACGCTAGAAGATAAAGTCAAAGAACGTACCTCTGAACTCGCTACAGCCACTAAACAAATTGCTGCTCTCAACCAGCGCCTGAAAGCGGAAAACCTCCGCATGAGTTCCGAACTCGATATGCTCAAACAAATGCAGCAGTTGATTCTGCCAAAACCTGCTGAACTTGCAGCCATTGAAGATTTAGATATTGCCGGATTTATGGAGCCAGCCTCGGAAGTAGGCGGTGATTACTACGACGTACTTTGTACGAACGGGGTTGTCACGATTTGCATTGGTGATGTCACCGGACACGGATTAGAAAGCGGCATTTTGATGGTGATGACTCAAGCTGCTGTCCGCACTCTTCAGGAAATGCAAGAATCCAACCCGGTGCGTTTTTTAGATACCCTCAACCGCACTATTTATAAAAATGTCCAGCGCATGAACTCCGACAAAAATATGACACTAGCTTTGCTCAACTATGCGGATTGCACAATTAGTATCAGCGGTCAACATGAGGAAACTATTGTGGTCAGGAAAGGTGGTCAAATCCAGCGGATAGACACCATAAATTTAGGATTTCCGCTCGGGTTAGATGAGAATATTTCCGATTGGATCAGCCATGTTTTAGTAGACTTAGAACCTGGGGACGGCGTGGTGCTTTATACGGACGGCATCCCCGAAGCTAGAAACATACATAAAAAATTCTACGGTATGGAAAGACTCTGTGAAGTTGTTTCTCAAAACTGGCATTTAAGCGCAGAACAAATTAAGGAAGCCGCCATCGATGATTGGCGACAATTTATTGGAAAACAAAAAGTATTTGATGACATTACCTTGCTTGTGGTCAAGAAAAGAGATTGAGTTTTGCCTGTTTTAATCCTTGCTTTATTCACCGAATGTTGCTTTTATAAAAACCGATATTTAGTATTATCAACGCCTGTATTTTTTCTAAAAATATATATGAATAAAATTTTAGAAAAGGCTGGATCTACCGCCTTAGTGATTAAAGCTCTATTCTGCTCTATAAATAAATGACAAACAGCATCTTTCGACTACTGTCAATCTTCTTAACTATCGCAGTAATAACTCTGTTTCCCGGAGTTGCTAATGCAGCAGGTCAGATTTCCCTTCACAATTCTACTAGCCAGCCAATTACCTGTTATGCTGCTGGCGAGATTCGCCACACGGTTAACCAAAATACACAAGACCTCTTGCAAAAGTCCCCAATAAGGGCAATAGTGAGGTGATTGAGAGGAAAAACTGATGAGTTACGAACAAGTG
>NZ_JAUBRO010000024.1:0-3758 GCF_036701945.1 Microcoleus sp. MON1_C1
GAAGAAATCAGTTCACTATCTTCTTACACTTTCATTCTGGAAGCTTTATTCTATGCAGCTTCATATTAAATTGGTATGAGTTCGTCATCTATTAACAAGTTTTCCGGTTTGATGTCGCGGTGAATTATCGGCGGTTTCTGAGCTTGCAGGTAAACTAAAATCTCTAAAGTGGCGATCGCAATTTGTTTGATATCCGGCGGCGAAAAAGTCCGGGCGACAGCAGATTCGGCATTTTTGTATTCCTGCACCATGCAGAAACCGCTGTCAGTCTGGAAAGAATCGAGATAGCGTGGAATGCCAGGACGATCTAGATTTTGCAAAACTTTAATTTCTGGTTCGTAAGCTTGGTATTCTTCCCAGCTAGCACCTAATCGGGCAAATTGAAATTGCTTAATTACAACGGAGTTTTTTGTGTTAATTTTTGTGGCGAGATAGGTGACGCGGCCGCCCAAACAGTTGTATCCGAGTTCGCGACTTATTTGATAGCCATGTTGGGAAAAGTCAGGAAAAGCGTTCATAGGTAATTACTATGGTTTGTAGTAAGGACTTTAGTCCTGAAGCCGTTATCTTATAAGGACTTAAGTCCTTACTAAGAACGAAACGATCGCTATTACTAACATAACTTTTTTGAAAAAAGGCGGCAAGTGTGATAGGATTTGATTTCGCGATCGGTTCTAGCGGGGAGCAGTCGCTAGAGGAAACGGGGAAAGTTCGGTGCAAGTCCGGCGCTGTCCCGCAACTGTAATGAAACCCTTGTGGTTTTTCAAGTCAGAATGCCCGCCGATATCTAACTCACTTTTGAACGCATCTGCGAGGTACGGATGATGGATGGAATTAACACGGCTGTACGCACCAAGCACAGTCTACTTGTTTGCACTGCTTGCGCTAGTGTTTGGAAAAACGGCAAGCGCGAAGGCAAAAGCGGCGGCCAACTATTCATGGAAAATTTGTCGCAACTCGCGAAAGATTGGGAGTTTTCTGATAAGTTTGAGATTCAAGAAGTTGAGTGCATGAGTGCTTGCAGTCACTCTTGTGCGGTGTGTTTTGCTGCTGTTGGAAAGTACACTTATCTGTTTGGCGATTTACCAGCAAATGAGTCGGAAAGCGTCGAGGCTGTACTCGAATGCGCGGGTCAATACTATGCTAAACCGGACGGTTTGTTGCCTTGGTCTGAGCGTCCTCAAGCTCTCAAAAAAGGTGTTTTAGCAAAGATTCCACCGCTTCCTAATTAGAGTTTTTCTTGTTCCTAGCATCTGCCCATTGGTGGCAACTTAACGTCAAACAGACCCTCCGGCCCTCCGGCAGCAGTCCGGCAGGGGTTGAAACCCCTGCCTCAAAGCTAAAGTCCTCTGAAGAGGACTGAAGAACTCATTAGTCCTCTTCAGAGGACTTTAGCTATAAGCCAGGGAATTCATTCCATGGCGGACGGTCGGTTTAAGTTGTCACCAATGGGCAGAGCTTGGGAACGATAGAACGATAGATTTCACTTCATCAACAACAAAATTATCAATGCACAAAATCCCTGTTACTGTCATCACTGGTTTTCTCGGTAGCGGCAAAACTACCTTAATTCGCCACTTATTGCAAAATAATCAAGGTCGCCGCATTGCTGTTCTGGTTAACGAATTTGGCGAAATCGGAATTGACGGAGAATTGCTGCGCGATTGCCAAGTTTGCGACGAAGAAGAAGATGTCAGCAGCAATATTGTAGAACTAACAAATGGTTGTCTTTGCTGCACTGTTCAAGAGGAATTCTTGCCGACTATGCAGGAATTGTTGAAGCGCCGAGAACAAATTGATTGTATCTTAATTGAGACTTCTGGTCTTGCACTTCCTAAACCTTTGATTCAAGCTTTTCGCTGGCCGGAAATTCGCACGGGTGCTACTGTAGACGGTGTTGTTGCTGTTGTCGATTGCGAAGCTATTGCTAGCGGTACTTTTGTCGGTGATATCGATGCTTTGATGGCACAGCGGCAAGCTGATTCTAGTTTAGATCACGAAACTCCGATCGAGGAATTGTTTGAAGACCAGTTAGCCTGTGCCGATATGGTACTTTTAACGAAGGTCGATCGCGTAGATGCTGAAACTCACAAGAAAGTCCAAAGCTGGTTGCAACAAGAGTTGCGTCCGAGTGTGAAAATTGTGCCTTGCAAAGGTGGCGAAATTAACCCTGATGTGCTCATGGGATTTAATGCGGCGGTTGAGGATGATTTGGAGTCTCGCCCGAGTCACCACGACACAGAGGAGGAACACGAACACGATGATGATATTAACTCGACTTTCTTTATTGCCGATCGCGAATTTGAACCTGAAGCATTGGTGAAAAAACTGCAATCCTTGATGCAGCAGGAGGAAATATATCGGATTAAAGGGTTTGTGGCGGTTCCCAAGAAACCGATGAGGATGGTATTGCAAGGTGTTGGTTCGCGGATAGAATATTTTTACGATCGTCCCTGGCAACCTTCCGAGCTCCGTCAAACCAAATTAGTGCTGATCGGTCGAGAGTTAGAGCGCGATCGAATTGCAGCTATGATTAACAATTAATTGTCATCTGAGAGGGGCGGGTCGAGCGATATTTTGAATTGCAGCAAATATTATTGGTAAAACTCGCCCCTACAAGCTCTCACCAACAATTTATTAACATTATTTAATATTGTGGTCGCTGCCAGCAAGTCTGGTGTAGAATAGCGATAATGGTTATCATTGTACAATAATCGAGGTCAAGTATGGTGACTGCTGGGGCGATCGAATCAGTTCCTGTTACTGTTCTCACAGGCTATCTGGGTGCAGGCAAAACTACGCTACTGAACCGCATTTTAACAGAGGAACACGGCAAAAAAGTTGCAGTCATCGTCAACGAATTCGGCGAAGTAGGCATCGACAACCAACTGATAATTGATGCCGACGAAGAAATTTTTGAGATGAACAACGGCTGCATTTGCTGTACAGTCCGAGGTGATTTAATTCGGATTATCGGTAACTTAATGAAGCGCCGCGACAAATTCGACCACATAGTCATCGAAACCACAGGTTTAGCCGACCCCGCGCCCGTAATTCAGACATTTTTTGTAGACGAAGATATGCGGGACACATTACTGCTAGATGCAGTTGTCACCGTAGTCGATGCCAAGCACATCTGGCAGCACTGGGACGCAGACGAAGCTCAAGAACAAATTGCTTTCGCTGATGTAGTTTTACTCAACAAAACTGATTTAGTGAGCGAGGAAGAATTGGCCGAATTAGAAAAGCGAATTCGTGCAATGAATGCAATGGCAAAAATTCACCGCACCCGCAACGCTGAATTAGCAATGGATGCTTTGTTGGGCGTTAAAGCATTTGATGTGAACCGGGCATTAGAAATCGAACCCGACTTTTTGGGCGAACACACTCACGAACACGACGAAACTGTTACCTCAGTAGCAATAGTAGAATCCGGTGCCATTGACGGCAACAAATTTAGCGATTGGATTGAGGAATTGTTGCGGACTCAAGGCCCGAATATCTTTCGGACAAAAGGCATTTTGAATATCGCCGGAGACAACAAGCGATTTGTTTTCCAAGGAGTACACATGGTGTTCGATGGCCGACGGGATAGACCTTGGAAAGCCACCGAAACTCCGAAAAATGAACTCGTATTCATCGGTCGCAACTTAAACGAAAATCAATTGCGAGAGGATTTTCGGAAATGTCTGGTTTAACTGACATATTGAAGCATTTTTAATAAGCCTTTTACGAACAGGCAAGATGCCTGTTCCACA